>DAOWEE010000022.1 GCA_030638625.1 Methanosarcinales archaeon | reverse complement strand
GCCATGCCTACTGCCCCCATGGTATGCCTAAGGTCAGGGTGTATCTCCAGCGGAATGGTCTTATTAGAGCCGCCATTGCCGGTACCTGTGGGGTCGCCGCCCTGGATTAAAGTATCGGGCACTACTTTGTGAAAAGTAAGTCCTTCATAGAAACCGGACTGGGCCAGTTCAATGAAATTTGATGTGGATATCGGGGTTTTATCTTCATAAAGTTCGAACTTTATTACACCCTTGGAGGTTTCGATAATAGCAATATCATTTTTATCTCTTATTATTTCACTAATTTGGAAGGAAGTTAATACAACAATGAGTGATATAATTAGTGTGATAAATATATTTTCGATTGATTCTTTTTGCATCATCTCCTCCAGAACACTTTTGCTCACTCTATGGTGACTTTTATCATGGTATCACCCTGGATTATCCTGGAAACCACGTCCTGGCCTTCTATCACCTGGCCAAAGACCGCATAACTGCCGTCCAGGCTGGTCTGGGGTGCAAGTGTGATATAAAACTGGCTGCTGGCACTGTCAGGGCTCTGGGAGCGTGCCATACCCACTGCGCCCAGGGTATGCTTAAGGTCAGGATGTATTTCCAGCGGAATATTCTTGTCAGAGCCGCCCATTCCGGTACCTGTGGGGTCGCCGGTCTGTATTACGAATCCGGGGACCACCCTATGGAATACAAGCCCTTCATAGAAGCCCGCCTCTGCCAGTTCGATGAAATTGGATGTGGATATCGGGGCTTTATCCTCATAAAGTTCGAATTTGATTATCCCTTTACTGGTCTCAAGGGTAGCTACTCGGTTTTCTCCGGATTTTTGATATACCACAGTGACATTCATTTTTTTATCTTCCCTGCCCTTGAGGTAGAACGTATATTCACCGGTTTCGTTGAACGTGTAACCTACTTGTTTCATATAGCCTAGGTACTGTTCGTCTTCCCATATACCGTTCTCATTTACAAGTACACGGGCCTGTCTGGTATCTTCAAAGTTTCGCCAATTGATTGTGTCGCCTATATTTATTTCCCGGTCCCCCTCTGGCATGAAAATATAATTTTCTATCCAGATATTGTACTGTTGGGGTTCGGGTGTTGTGGCAGTTGGTGTAGCTGTAGCAGTGGATGTAGCTGTAGCAGTTGATGTAGCTGTAGCAGTTGATGTAGCTGTAGCAGTTGAACCACCAGTTCCCTGGGATGTTGTACAAACAACAATTTTAGTTTCTGCGTCAATCCACGAAATAATCTTTAATTCACCTTCACTTATAGTAGCTTTATAAAATGCTCTTGGATTTATGTTCTTATCACACTGAATGTTGATTTCATCAGATATTTCTGTGACTTCTTCCACAGTCCAATAAGTAACAGTAATTTTTGCATTAGGATGTTCTTGTAAAAATTGTTGAACTTCGGGCAAAGATTTGAACACTGGAGCAATGTCCTGGCCACCATCTGAACAACCAGAAACAAAAATTGAGAGTGCAATCATTAAAACCAATAATATTGTATTTAATATTTGTCTCATATATATCACATTTAACATTTTATCCATAGTATAAGTAGATATTTTATTTGCTAGTCAGACACTTACGAAGTCGAAACGAAGCGAAAACCCGAAGGTCCGCGGCAAAAACACGTTCGATATATTGGCCGGTCCCTTGGCAGAATCAGCATGTTAAACAATTTGGAAGACAACAAACTAAACCGGCAAAACCAAAAAGCTGTACCAAATGATAAAGCGGGCGTCTACTATTTTTATAATCGAGATAAAAACTTAATTTACGTTGGCAGAGCTGGCGATAATCCGAGTTTTAGTCTCCGGCACCGCATATCAGCGCACTATCAAAAGGATGAATCCCGCCCGGGATGGGAGCAAGAATTAACACGTGATGCAAAGTATTTCTTGGATTCTGTGCATGCAGTGACGAATACCGCAAGTGTTGAAACAACCGTTACAATGGCAATGAGTCTTAAATGCCTGATGTTCATGGCTCACAATATGCGCGGCCCATATTTATTATTTTATGTGTTCTTTCTGCAGTAAATGCCAATGCAACAATACACCGTTATCCACCCGCTCCATTGAAACAAGTTCCAACCCGGCAGCGTCTGTATTATCAGCAAAACCGACGCCGTCCACCAATGTTGGCGCCCCCTCTCCCCCCAGCACAAGGGCACCGATGTAAGTATATATCTCATCCACCAGTCCCCGGGATACCAGTGACCAGTTCAGGGTCGCACCACCCTCGACCATCAGCGTGTCAATACCCAATGCCTTCAATTCGGACATCAGTCCTGCAAGGTCAACCTGCTGCTCACCTGCTGTGATAATCCTGGCCCCCATGTGCTGCAATGCTTCGACCCTGCTCTGGGGCGCATTCTCGCACACCGCTATTATTCTCTCCCCTTCCCCTTTCTTAAAAATATCTGCATCCACTGGTGTCCTTGCCATACTGTCAACCACAATCCTGGCCGGGTCCTCAGAGCCACAACGCTTTTTGTGCTCTGACCTGAGCTGCCCGGATTTAACAGTAAGACTGGGGTCATCAGCAAGCACTGTACCTATGCCTACCATCACGGCATCGGCACTCGCACGCATATTATCCACCCTGTTAAAATCATCATCCCCGGAAATCCTGACCTGTATTCGCCTGTGTGTGGATATCTTTCCGTCTGCAGACATGGCTGCATTGATGGTTACGTGGGGGCGCATGGTGTAATGGATTGATTTGCAGGTATATATTTCATGCGAAATATAATGGATATGAGGAATGCCACCTACATGCTCATACTATCCTGCGGCAGTGAATATGGCCAGAGACGTGCAAACTCAACCCAGGATGTCCTTGCAACTGAAATTTCAGTTGGCACACCCGAATGCTATAACAAAACAATGTCACATGGAGCATTGTACCAACAATACTATTAATGATAAGGTGGCTTTTGTTGGAGTGCCGCCATCTGCGGATGCTGAAGCAAGTGGTACGTTCTGCTTCAATGGCAAAATTCCAATAATATCTGAAGGTAATCAAATGAGTGTTGAATACGGTGTCAAGACCAATAATAGACCAAATATTGTAAAGGACCTGGAACCTGGAGATGTGCTCCATATTGGAGTTGAGGGCGGGGAAGATATATTCACTGTGATCAAGATTGGTGACAGGGAATACGTGCTCCAGCAAACCGGTCATGATGCCGCTTATGCTCACAGCCGGGGAGTTATTAACCAGAAGATAATGGATTTCGCTGAAAAATACAATGCTTATTACATTATCACAAAAGAAGATTTGAGCAAGCTGAACATTATCAGATGAATCAGCTATTTTTCTTTTTTCACAGTTTATTATTAGATGCTACCGCAGTGAAAACAGGTCAGATTGACCTATGTGGTGTTCCATCTTAACAACGCCGCTCAGGACCAGGATTGTCAAATATTTTTCAGCAATTTTAGTCTCTAATCGACAGTGGTCAGAAATATCAAAGATATCAACCTCGGAATTGCTTTCCAGTAAAAAATCGATGATATTTTGTTTTTCTTCAATCATCAATTCATGATTTGACACCAACCTTATTTAAGTTAACGTATAAAAGTAGTTGAATATAATTCACTGGATTTATATAATTATGGGGATTGTACAGGAAAAGTTATTACCGGGGTAAGTATGATACCTAAAGATTTGGTGAAGTAATAATATGAAAATTGTTGGAATATCTGGCAGTCCCAACCAGGACGGCAGTAACACTCACATGATTGACCGTGCTCTGGACATTGCTAGGCAGAGGGGCTTTGAAGTTGAGAATATATCCCTTGCCGGTGCAGACATATCCCCCTGTACTGACTGCCATGTATGCAGAAAAGAAAACAGCTGCCCCATTGATGATGATATGGCAGGAATCAACAGTTCCCTTGCGTCTGCTGATGGTCTCATCGCATCCTCGCCCGTGTATTTCGGAACCTTGTCAGGACAGTTGAAGATGCTGTTCGACCGTACACTTCCACTAAGAAGGAACGGATTCTTGCTCAGGGATAAAGTCGGTGCCGCACTTGCAGTGGGCGCATCCCGCAACGGTGGGCAGGAATATACTATCTGGTCCATACATGCCTGGATGCATATACATGGCATGATAGTGGTAGGCGATAACGGTCATTTTGGCGGTATCACACAAAAGGCTGCCAATGCCGATGAAGTAGGAATGAAGACCGTAGAGGATACAGTGAACAAATTGTGCGATACCCTTGACAGGCTTACACCAGTGTAAGTAAGCGCAAAATCTAAATCCTGATAATACAAAGGAAACACGTTTTCCAGATATGAGGCATGGTCATGAATGAGATATTAGAGATTATAGAGCAGGACCCAAAGATTGACCCGGCAGAGATTGCCAGGCTTACAGGACAATCCGAGACTGAGGTACGCTCCAGTATCAAGGAACTGGAGGATAGCGGTATCATACGTAAATACAAGGCTGTCATCGACTGGGATAAAGTGGGTGAAGAGTATCTCTATGCCATCATCGAACTCAAGATATCCCTGGGTGACAGGTCAGGATACGATGAGATTGCCAGGCGCATTTCCAATTTTAACGAAGTAAGGTCTGTGCGTTTAATATCAGGCGACCACGACCTTTCCCTGACCGTGCGCGGACACTCCATGAAGGACGTGGCTTTTTTCGTGGCAGAGAAAATTTCCACCCTCGAACAGGTGCAAAGCACGGTTACACATTTTGTGCTCAAGACGTACAAAGAGGATGGAGTCACCCTTTTTGAGAAGGATAAATCAAAACGACTGGCCATAACCCCATAGGATAATGTGAATTACCGATGAACCAGACACGACAATATATTTCTGACAGGGTAAATGCTGTGCCACCTTCGGGTATCAGGAAATTCTTTGATCTGGTAATCGGTATGGATGATGTTATCTCCCTGGGTGTGGGCGAACCTGATTTTGTCACGCCCTGGCACATCAGGGAAGCATGTATCTATTCACTTGAAAAAGGCTTCACTTCATATACGTCCAACGCCGGTCTGCTTGAACTTAGGGAAGCCGTGTCTGACTCATTCCACAGGGACTATGGCCTTAACTATGACCCTGAAGACCAGATACTCGTAACTACTGGCGTCAGTGAAGCTGCTGACCTTGCCCTGCGTGCTGTGGTAAATCCGGGAGATGAAGTCATAGTCCACGAACCCAGTTATGTGTCATATAAACCGAGCATTGTTTTTTCCGGGGGTACGCCGGTTGTTGTCTCCACTACCAGGGAGAACGAGTTCCGGCTTACAGGAGCACAACTGGAAGAAGCTATTACACCAAAGACCAAGGCCATCATACTGAGCTACCCCAACAACCCGACCGGGGCCGTGATGAGCAAAAAGGATTTGGAGGAAGTGGCAGATGTGGCAGTTGAACACGACCTGCTGGTCATATCTGATGAGGTGTATGACAAGCTTACCTACAATGGTAAGCACACATGTTTTTCATCACTCGACGGCATGGATGAACGTACAATACTACTGAACGGCCTGTCAAAGTCCCATGCTATGACCGGAATGCGTGTTGGGTATGCTATGGGCCCGCCCGATATTATTGGTGCCATGCTCCTTATTCACCAATATACCATGCTGTGTGCGCCCATCAATTCCCAGATGGGGGCCATTGAAGCCCTGAACAAAGGCGATTCTGAAATGCAGGCCATGGTCAGGGAATATAACCGCCGCAGAAGACTCTTTGTGACAGGACTGAACGACTTAGGACTTGACTGTTTCGAGCCCAGGGGCGCGTTCTATGCCTTCCCGTCAGTGCAATCCACTGGCATGACCTCTTCACAATTTGCAGAGGAACTGCTGAACCAGCAGAAGGTGGCCGTGGTTCCAGGGGATGTATTCGGGGAGTCTGGTGCCGGATTTTTGCGATGTTCCTATGCTTCCAGCCTTGAAGAATTGAAAACCGCGCTTGAGCGTATGGAAAAGTTCCTTGGGTGACAATGGTCACAGGTCACTGGTTTTTGTCATCAGTGTTGTCACCAAAGTCATCATGAAAATTATTACCAGAGTTATTTTCATAGCTAAATCGCTTTTGTACCACTTTTTCCAAAATAAATGAGGCATTACGGGCCATAAAGAATACCAGGCCGAGAATCAGGAATACCCATACGAGGAAAACCTGGGTCATGTAGAGGGAGATTATTGCACCTATAAATGACAGGTAGATACAAATAGTCAATACGATATTGAATTTCCGGGGTGTGATTCGCGGTTTAGGGGGTTTTATTTGTGTCATTTTTGAATTACTATGGTCAATATGTCGTTGTCCATTAATGTATGTTCCAGCCCGGCACGCTGGCCCGGATGTTTGGCAGAGTCGCCCCATACCTGGGCATACCTGAACCTCTTTCTAAAATCACGGTGCAGTTTGTCACAGATATCACCTACATTTACCCCTTCCTGGATAATCATGGGCTCTTCCATATCTGCTGGCTCTCCCTGGGGTTTCATGTACAAGCGGATGAATTTCAGGTGGTTGAATATAAGGTCCTTTAGTGGGTCCAGATTTTTATCCATGTCCGCCGAGATAAGCATTGAGTCTGGAAAATTCGTCCTGATATCGGTTTTGAACTCTTCGTCCACCAGGTCGGCCTTGTTGATGACGGTAACTGCATTGATGTACTTGCGGTTGCCCAGCAGCGCATCAATGAATTCGTCTATGTCAACTTTGGCCCGTATCAGCACGTCGGCATTATGCATCTTGTATTCCTTGAGTATGGACATGATGGTATCGCGGTCCAGTTCCGTGTCCACGGTAGAGTTGATGTTGACACCGCCCCTGAACTTGCGCATGACCTTCACATCGGGCTTGCGGGTATTGACCCT
>DAOWEE010000180.1 GCA_030638625.1 Methanosarcinales archaeon | reverse complement strand
CCTGCTTGTCGTCTGGTTTGGGATACTGTGTATCGTGAATTTGCCGAAAAAGAGGGGATTCCCTATAACTTTGAGGCAAAACATTATGCAGAGGTACTGGATGAGAAGATTAAATCTGGTGAGTTCAAGTTCGAAAAAGAAATCAATGCAAAGGTCACCTGGCACGATTCATGCCATATCGGCAGGGCCAGCGGGGTGTACGAGCCGCCAAGGGATGTTATCAAGGCTATTCCTGGTGTTGAACTGATAGAGATGGAGCACAACAGGGAAGACGGTCTGTGCTGTGGTTCTGTCCTGTCACTGCTGGACAATCCGCCTGTGGCTGCTGAAATTGGCAATGTTAAACTTGAGGAGGCCAGGGCCACCGGTGCAGATACTATTCTTGCGCTATGTCCTTGCTGCGAATTCCAGATGAGGGTAACCAAGAATACAAAGGGTAACAACATCCAGGTACGTGACCTGGCGTCATTTGCATGTGAAGCTATTGGTTTTGACCTGGAGGACCCATTCGATTATTCCATGATGCTCTGGGAACCTTTCTTTGGCAT
The DNA here is from genome assembly GCA_030638625.1 of Methanosarcinales archaeon. Classification (GTDB taxonomy): domain Archaea; phylum Halobacteriota; class Methanosarcinia; order Methanosarcinales; family Methanocomedenaceae; genus Methanocomedens_B. The sequence continues at coordinate 2,263 of DAOWEE010000180.1, read as the reverse complement.
GATTAACCTGATGAAGCCTGAGGCTATGGCAGACCTGATGGTAGAACTTCTGCCTGAAATGATGGCGGCCATGCCCGCACCACTGCGTACCATGATGCAGATGGTAAAGATACCGGGTATGGATAAGGTGATGACACTCATGATGCCTAAGATGATGCCGATGCTCATGCCTATGTTGATGCCAAAGGTGATGCCGGACATGATGGATGCTATGGGCAGGCACATTAAGATCCCCGACGACATGAAGGAGCAAAAGCCTGATTTGATGCCTAAGACCATGGAGAACCTTATGCCAAATATGATGCCCATGGTGGCACCGCTGCTCACTCCAAGAATGATAGAATATGTTAAGGCGCACTAATATTAATACGCCTTTACTTTTTTTCAATAGTACATAAAGTATAACTTTGTGTACTCAAGTTAATCCGACCAAAGGAGGAATTTCTTGTTCAGAATAATGGTTTGAGTCTGGATACACCATTCTCAAAAAGATACCTACATATCCTATAGTGACATCTCAATTTAACAACATGTCTGAAAAAGTAATTGACTTTGAAAAAACACTGGGCAATGAAGAGGCAAATGTTTCATCTATACGAAAACGTTTGAAAATATTGGAAGAGAAACTTTTCCAGGTTTATTCTTTTTACAAGATTTTTCAGGCAACAATGATTGCTTTGATTATCTTTGTCGTCTTGTATTTACTATACATAAACCTGTTTTAACATCTATTACGGCCTGTCAACCATCCAGATAGCACCTTCCGGACACGCACGCCTGCACAGGCCGCAACCAAAACAAGCATCTTTATCGTCAAGCACAATTCCCTCGCTTTCAAATCACACTCCAAAAGGACAGGCCGGTATGCACAGGTTGCAGCCGTTGCATTTATCAGGCAGTGTCATGGCGCTCTCATGCCCTTTATGTAATGCATTTGTTACACCAAGCCGCAGTCCCTCTATGCCGCGGCATACTTTGTTGTCGCAGTTGCATATGGTTGAGATGAATGGTGGTTTTATGGTCCATACACTGTGAAAACAGCCTTTGTCCTCGTACTGCTCAATTATTTCCTTTGCTTCTTCGGGTGAAATATTGATGTGTTTCAATTCTGGTATGTCATCGGCCAGGTCGCCGAAGGCTCCCACACCTATACAGCATGCTTCGTTGTTTCCATTTGTCTGGCGGCACCAGCATTCGAACAGGGCCACCTGTCCTGAAATATCCACCATCCGCTGTGCTTCCTCAAGTGTGATGACCTGGCCTACATGATACTTTTCTACTGTCCTGTTGGCAACCGGCCGGACTGCATATTTTAACACCGGGGTTTTGAGCAGTATCGGCATTCCCTTTAGCAGCATTTCATATTTGGACATGAACAGTGAACCGGGTGCATTCTCACCGGCTGTGTCGAGATAGATGGCACGAGCAAGTTCAAGCCGCTGTTTGTCGTCCAGGTGCTTTTTATCAAAGTTATCCACATGGTGGAACCACTTTTTGCCTTTCCCGTGCTGCACACAGAACCTGCACATCAGTCCTTCCTCCCCAACAATTTACAGGACTGGCAGGTATCTCCGGCAGTGGGCTCGCCGCAAATGCTACACTGGTTCAACACTATCTGTGGAAAGGAATGTCGCAGGGGTTCTGCAAGTTTGTCCTGGCTGCGCAGTACTGCATATTTGGTGCCGGGATGCCTGACCTCAAAATCGTTTAGCATGTCCCTTACCTCGCCCCTGATGGCTGAGTAGGCATAGGGGCACTCTGAGAAATCCACGGGGAGACCTTTTTGCAGTGCATACAGGGCGACTTCTTTTTCAGGGATGTCACGCAGGGGTTTTGAGCGCAGGATGAGGCCGGGCTGCACGCATCCTGGCGACATCCTGACCAGCCGCTCCACGTCCCCGCGCAGGAGGTTCATCATCACGGTCTGGGACTCATCGTCCAGGTTGTGGCCTACGGCCAGGCGGGTGGCTCCGGCCTCGCGCGCGGTCTTGTTGAGCAGGTGCTTGCGCAGGGCTCCGCAATAGCTGCACGGTCCCTTCTTGCCGCCTTTTGCTACGATGTCATCAAGGGTTGTACCGTATTCGTCTTTGAAACTTGCGATGATGTGTTCTATGCCGAGTTCCTGTGTCAGTTCCTTGGCATGCTCCAGGGTCCCGGCGCGGTATCCTGATATGCCTTCGTCAATGGTTATCGCTATTACTGTTATATCCGGGCGCTGGTGGAATAGTTTGTGCATGAGGTAGAGCAATACGCTGCTGTCCTT
>DAOWEE010000215.1 GCA_030638625.1 Methanosarcinales archaeon | reverse complement strand
TGCATATCTGGGCCTGCTCATGTACCGGCAAAATACTTTCATACCAATCGAGCAATCCAATGCCCGGCCAAATTACAGACCTGACGATACGCCAGTGACCTGGAGGGAAGGGTGAACGCTATTGATTTCCAGATGAAATGGTGGGGTTGATCATGTATATATATGTAGATTTATATTTTGATTCCGATAACTGAGATAAAAGGAATACTTATTTTATGCCTGCGGTCAACATAGGGCAGATGAGTGCAGAGTCCCTTGAATGGGCAGAAAAATACCGTCCACAGAACCTTAGTGAAGTAGTAGGTCATCCAAAAATTATAAAAGAATTACTTAAATGGGGGGATGACTGGGAAAAGGGCGTACCTACAGACAGGGCCCTAATACTATACGGTAAACCCGGCATTGGCAAGACTTCAGCAGCATTTGCACTTGCCAACCAGATGGGATGGGACGTAATAGAACTCAATGCAAGTGACCAGCGCACGGCAAAGATCATCCAGAAGGTTGCAGGTTCTGCAAGCATGATGGGTACATTTGATGGCACTTCAGGACGTAGGCTCGTCATTCTTGATGAAGCCGATAACCTGCACGGCAATTATGACCGGGGCGGTGCAAGGGCCATCATCAATGTTGTCAGGTCCACAAAACAGCCTATCATCCTGATAGCAAACGAGTTCTATGACATGGATTCTGCTCTGCGCCTGGCATGTAAACCAGTACAGTTCCGGATTATGAACAGCGCTGCTATGGTGACCGCACTAAAATCCATTTGTAGGAAAGAAGGGGTAATGGTCAATGTGGGCGTTATAGAGCAAATCAACGACAATGCAGGCGGAGACTTGCGAAGCGCCATCAATGACCTGCAGGCAATAGCCATAGGACAAAATGAACTGTATGTGGATGATATCGTCACTGCCCCCAGGGATGTCAGGGAAACGGTTTTCCGGGCAATGGATAAGATATTCAAGGCTTCTGATATGAGGTCAGCCCAGGAAGCTGCGTGGCACGTGGATGAGAGTCCTGACAACCTTATCAACTGGATAGACGAGAACTTGCCTTTGGCATACAAAGATGAACAGGATATGTATGCCGGGTTTAACCAGTTGTCGCGGGCAGACCTGTTCCTGGGCCGGGTGAGGCGCAGGCAGAATTACAGGTTGTGGCGGTATGCAAGCCTGTTCATGACAGGCGGCGTGGCCGCTGTTAAGTCACAAAATTATTCAGGTTACAATAAATACCAGGCACCCCAGTTCTGGAAAAAACTGGGCCAGACCAGGGCAAAACGAAATATCAGGGATTCCCTTGCCGGTAAGATAGGCGCACTGTGCCATATGTCTAAGAGATATGCCCGCTCAGACCTTATCTGGTTCTTTAAGCATGTGATGAAAAGCAAGGAACTTGCGGTCGATGTAGCGGCTGAACTTGACCTGAACCCGGATGAGATTGCGTTTTTGCTGGACACAAAGGCAACTACCAAGAAGGTCAAGACGATATATGAATCAGCCCAGCAATTAATTCAGGCACAGGTGAAGCATGACATCGAGGTGTTCGGTGGTTTTACGCATACAGCGGTTGTAGATGAACAGCAACGTGAACTTGACTTTACAGAGGCTGACAATAACAGCACTGATGACGAGCCGGGCGTGGATGAAATTGCCAGCAAAGACGAACCAAAAAACCAGAGTTCGTTATTCGATTTTTGAGGAATTAGCAGATGACTGGAAAACTGATAACACTTGAAGGTATTGATGGTTCGGGAAAGTCCACCATTACAAAATCTTTGAAACATTATTTCAATGACAATCCCGACGTTGTATTTACCAGGGAGCCGACCAGGGAATGGATTGGTGAGGCAGTGAACCGGGCAATCAGGGAAGAAACTGACCACCTGGCAGAATTATTCCTGTTTGTTGCAGACCATGCAAACCATCTGAGTAGCACAATAAAGCCTGCCCTTGAAAATGACAAGACCGTAATATCTGACAGGTATTCTGACAGTAGGTATGCATATCAGGGCGCCACTTTAAAGGGAATCATCGAACAGCCCCTTGAATGGGTAATGGAGCTACATAAGGGCTGGACTGTGGTCCCGGACCTTACCATCCTGTTTGATGTCAACCCGGAAATAGCAGTTTCAAGGGTGGGCAACCGCGACTATCAGACCAAGTTTGAGAAAATAAGTTTTCTGGAACAGGTACGATCAAATTATCTTAAACTGGTGGATATGCAGCCACAACGTTTCATTGTTGTGAATGCCGAACAGCCGTATAGTAAGGTAGAACAGGCAGTATTCACAGCAGTAAAAGATAATTTGGCTCAGCAAATTACCAAAAGATAATACGGTTTAATAAATTACCAAAAGATAATACGGTTTAATAAATCACTAAAAGATAATTAGGCTTGGCAAATCATCAAAGAATAATATTATTCAACACATCACAAATAGAATAAAAGTAAGTGGTGGGCTGACCCTCCATATTCAGGAGGGCTCCTCCTTTTGGGGACTTGCGCTTGCATTCACCCACTCCTGCACACGTACGTACATCGTACACATGTGCCAACGTCTTGAAATGAAGGTGGAGGTCTGACCTTCAAGACTATGAACTGTCTTGTGCCTTTTACGGCATAGCCAGATAGCTCCGATTTTGTGATTGGCAATATTCGCCTTTCACTCCTTCATTGCTAGCCCACGTAGCATGCACTTCAGTTATGTCAATCCTAATGTTGACATCTTTAGACTGAAGTAAACATTATGTTGTTTTACACACCAATATATTTTTTGGTAAGAAACTTGATAATAAACCCAATATCAAATATGGTAACAGATGCTGAAAAATTACCGTTCAAAAAGGGACTACTCAAATCGCCCTGGCAAATGTGATAAAGCCAGTGTGCCCAACCCTGCTCGTGGAAGGACGCGTCCCTCTTTCAGTGAATGAAATCTCTCTCTGGGTACACTCAAGGGTGACCACTTCCTCAAATTTCGCAGTATCTATGGCTATACGCACATCCTTAGCCTGTTCAAAAAAAGGGGAATACACCACAAGATATCCGCCGGGATTCAGGACTTTCAGAACATGCGGCACAACCTCGGCAGCTGCCTGCATATCCAATGTTACCACATCAAAGGTCTCATTCAATGAACATATTTCCTCCACCATGTCGCCTGACCTGAATTCCACATTCTCAAGGCCGGAAAGTGCTATGTTTGACCTTGCTACTTCTGCAAAATCCTCCCTGACCTCATATGTCACCACCCTTCTGGCTACAAGCCCCATAAATATGGCAAGGATACCTGAACCTGTACCTGCATCCAGAACTGTATCCTTCTTATTAAGACCTGTGTGGCCTATAATCATCCCGATGTCCTTTGGGCTAATGGGCGCTCCAGTCCGTTTCAGGGAATTGAATAAATCAGCTGCCCTTAAACGGTAAACCTGCATCTCAAAGCCAAGGTGGGATGTAATAATGTCACCATATTCCACGTCCGACAGTTGACCCAGCTTAAAAACCCCGACTTCGGTATGCAGGTCTTTGTCACCTGTACTTACAATATACCTCTTTCCATCACCCTTTAGCAGCACAGCTTCTCCTATTTTCAAACCTAATCACTCACCTTACGATACAGCAAAGATTGCCCGGTCATCTGGGACGGCACATCCAGGCCCAGCAGTTCAAGCAGAGTGGGGGCAATATCAGCAAAAATACCTTCCTTCAAACCCACATTTTCCATTCCTGATACAAAGACCAAAGGCACCGGGTTGGTGGTATGTGCAGTATGCGGGCTGTTATCATTATAATATACCATCTGCTCGCTGTTGCCGTGGTCGGCCGTAATAAGTGCCGCACCGCCGCTGGACAATATTGCATCAATCACCTTGCCCAGGCATTCATCCACTACTTCCGCGGCACGCACTGCCGCATCCAGTATACCGGTATGTCCTACCATATCCAGATTGGCAAAATTAACGATAATAACATCATAGTTCCCGGACTTTATCCTGTCCACCAGTGTATCGGTAACTTCATAGGCACTCATCTCCGGTTTCAGGTCATAAGTGGGCACTTTTGGTGAAGGAACCAGTACCCGGTCTTCACCTTTATAGGGTTCCTCCACACCACCATTGAAGAAAAATGTAACATGGGCGTACTTCTCAGTCTCGGCAATATGAAGCTGCCTTTTGCCACAATTGGCCAAGTATTCAGCCAGTGTATTATCAATATGCTCGTGTGGGAATGCAATAGGCAGGTCAAAGGTCTCGTCATACCGGGTCATGCAAACAAAATGTATATCTGGAACTGTTTTTCGTTCAAACCCTGAAAAGTCATTTAGTGTCAGGGCGCCTGTGAGTTCCCTTGCCCTGTCTGGTCTGAAATTAAAAAATATCACGGCATCGTTGTCCTGCATGGTGGCAGTCGGGCCCTTGCCCGATAAAATCACAGTGGGTTTGACAAACTCATCGTTCTCCCCCCTCTCATAAGCAGATGTAACTGCCTCTTCTGCACTGTTTGCCAATTTTGTATTGTGTGCTAATTCTGTATTGTGTAGCACTTCTGCACTATATGCCTCTTCTACACGGTTTGCATCCTCTGTACGATTAGCATTCTCACCCTTGCCCAATGTCAATGCATCGTATGCAAGGCTGACCCGCTCCCACCTCTTGTCCCGGTCCATGCTGTAATACCGGCCGCTCACTGTAGCTATCTTTCCAACACCAAGTTCTTGCATTCGTTCTTCAATTTGGAAGATATACTGCAATGCGGACCGTGGCGGCACATCCCTGCCATCCAGAAAAGCATGGACGAACACTCTACCCAGCCCTGCCTGCTTTGCCATCTCAAGCAGTGAGAATAGGTGGTTTATGTGGCTGTGGACCCCTCCATCAGACAGCAGACCCATCAAGTGAAGTGAAGAACCATTTTCCAGTGCATGCGTAACAGCACCCGAAAGGATATTGTTTGAAAAGAAATCGCCATCCCTGATAGATTTGTTTATTCGGGTAATATCCTGATAAACCACCCGGCCTGAACCCAGGTTCAGGTGTCCAACTTCACTGTTCCCCATAAGGCCATCAGGCAAACCAACTGATTCGCCGGAAGCCTCAAGGGTGACATTAGGATAATTGCTCAATAGCCGGTCCACCACAGGCGTGTTAGCCATGGCCACTGCATTCCCATCAACCTGTTGACTGATTCCCCAACCGTCAAGTATTACCAGAACAAGCGGTTTTGGGATTGCCATTATGTAATTACCTTCTATCGCTATTTTTTCTTTCCGACCAGTTCGTTCAATGTAACAATGCTTCCAATTGCAAATACGATTGCAGACGCAATATTGAACATTAACGAAGTATTGTAATCCTGCCAGATTTCACCTGTACGGTTGGTCCCGAGTGGAATCACCGAGGGCTCAAGCAGGGTCATATCCATTTTTGTGTATATAAAAACAGCAATGCCTACTATAATAAGAAACACACCAAAAACCAAATCAGGCGTATAGAGAGTCTGTCGATACTCGATTTTCTTCATCGGTATCTGGAATTCGCCAAGTATCTCATCCTCAACTATCCTGCCTTCAACCCTTGCCAATACACCCTTGTATTTGTCAAGAAGGCTATCCCTGGTGTATTCAGTGATTTCCTGGTTGTTATACTTCTCTTCAATCCTGGCAAGAGCCCCTTCAAGTTTGGTCTTGATGCGATTTAGCTGAAAAATCATCTGTTCTTTCTGGCCCATCCATTTTCACCTTCTAAATTATTATAGTATTCTATCTGTTGATAATAATATATAGCATTATATCACAAATTAACTAAAAAAAGAGATTTTGAGTACATGAAATGTTTCATGCACTCAGTCCATTTTTGTCCTATTTAACTTCAGGGAACCCAAGACTGTGTGCACTCTGGTGACACGTAGTACATCCACTTGACATACCATGCTTAGAACCATGACATGTGGTACATGAAGGAATTCGGCCATGTTGTGGATGACAATACGCACAGTTTTTGTTGGAATGGCCTGTAATCTCTTCC
>DAOWEE010000276.1 GCA_030638625.1 Methanosarcinales archaeon | reverse complement strand
CAGTGGGCCGAACTGTTCCTGGTGATACTGGTGTATTCGGCATCCTTTATCGGTATAGGTATGGTACTGGCCACGCTGGCCGATTCCGAGAATACGGCAATGCTGATGTCTTTGGTGCTGAGCATACCCATGCTGTTTCTGTGCGGTATGTTCTTCCCATTCGAGACCATGCCGCCCTTTATGGCATGGCTGGGCAATGCCCTGCCTATCACCATGGGTATCAGGGCACTGGATTCTGTGCTGATATACCAGCAGGGGTCTGATGTGCTGCTTGGGTACCTGACGCCGCTGTTAGGTTACGGTGTGGCCGGGCTGGGACTGGCGTATGTGCTGCTGCGGCGGGAGGTTATGGGGTGAGATTCTCCTGCACAAAACTGAGAAAATCTTCCCTACAGTCGGATTAACTCGACTACATAAAGTTATACTGACACAATGCCAAAATCCAGTTATTCAAACGAATATGTCAAATACAGATACAACTACAAATCTGTGTAAATCTGTGAAATCAGTGTCTATTTATTTTTCAGACACAGATTACACTGATTTACACAGATTTTATCTAAAGTCGGTATCTAGAAATAACTGGAAAATGGAACAGTGTCAGTTATACTTTATGTACCATGAAAAAATGTAATTGATTCGTGATAAGATAGTATTTTTACCTTGAGTGACACTCAGGAATATATGGAAATACAAATTCACAATAAACCTGAGATGAAAAAGCCCAGAATGCTTATAGGTCTTCCCGGAATGGGAATGGTTGCCAAGAATACTGTTACCTCTTTTATTGAACTCCTGAAACCTGAATTGTTTGCAGAAATCCAAGTACCGCATCTCTCACCTTCCCTTGCGATTTTTGATAAGGGTTTGGTGGTACCCATGGAAAGGGATGAAAGTCCCTTTAAGTTCTACTATTCAAGCGAGAAGAACATTATCCTCTTTACAGGTGAGATGCAGTTCGGCTTTCTGACACAGGACAATGAATTGGCAGAAAAAATAGTTGAAGTGGCAAAGCTCTGTGACGTTGATACAATCTATACAGTTATTGCGACGCATGTGGAAGGATATGTTGATGACCCACAGGTGTTTGGTGTAGCAACTTCCCAGGAGCTCCTGGATTCTTTGAAAACTGAGTCTGTAGAAATAGCTGAGGGCAATATGCAAATATCCGGAGTTAACGGCCTGGTTATTGAATATGCACAGCGGATGGGGATAAAGGGAATAGCTCTGTTAAGCGAAACTGCTTTTCCACAGACACTGGACATAAAGGCGTCCTATGCAGGACTTAAAAAAGCTTCTGAATTACTTGGAATTGAAATAGACCTGGGCGGAATTGAGGAAGAAGCAAGGAAATTCGAAGAAGGATTTAAGAAATACATGAAAGAGATGCAGGATAATAAGAGTAGTGAGGAAGACTTGAGTTATATTGGCTGAAAATTAGAACTACTAACGGGAAATGTGGGGATTGAAAAATGGTATTGCTACAAACCCTGAAACGATATTTGCCGCTTCTTGAAGTTAAAATCCCCCAATCTTAAATACTTCCTCAAACAATTATGTTTAATGGCACAAACTAATAATGAAATTATGAGTCCCACCGTCTCGAAAATCCTCTCAGGATACGACCGGGACAACCTTACTATTGCTACTGTTACCAGCCACACCAGCTTGCAGATATTCGACGGCGCCCGCAAAGAAGGCTTAAAATCCATCGGTATCTGTATCGGCAAACCTCCTAAATTCTATGATGCTTTTCCCCTGGCCAAACCAGATGAATACCTGGTTGTGGATAGCTATGCCGAGATCCTTGATGTAGCCCCTGAACTGGCAGCAAAGAACGCTATCATCATCCCCACCGGCTCATTCGTGGAATACATGGGGCACGAGAAATTCATGGACCTGGAACTGCCCACCTTTGGCAACCGCCATGTGCTGGAATGGGAATCAGACCGGGACAAGGAACGCCATTGGCTGGAAGGCGCCGGTATATCAATGCCAGGAAAGATAGATGACCCCAAGGATATCAACTCCCCGGTCATGGTCAAGTACCACGGCGCCAAAGGGGGCAGGGGCTTCTTCGTAGCCAAGAACAAGTCAGAATTCTACCAGCGGCTGGACGAATCCCAGCCATACACCATCCAGGAGTTCATAGTTGGCACCCGCTACTACCTGCACTACTTCTACTCACCCTTACCCACCGAAGGTTATAGCCTGAGCAAAGGCACCCTGGAACTCATGAGCATGGACCGGCGCGTGGAATCCAATGCAGATGAGATTTTCAGGCTGGGCTCGCCCCGTGAACTGGAAGATGCTGGTGTGTATCCCACCTTTGTGGTCACAGGCAACATACCCCTGGTAGCCCGCGAGTCCTTGCTGCCCAAGATATTTGAACTGGGCGAACAGGTGGTGGAAAGTTCCCTTGACCTGTTCGGCGGCATGTTAGGCCCATTCTGCCTTGAAACCGTATGCACTGATGAACTGGAATTCCGTATCTTCGAAATATCGGCACGTATCGTGGCAGGCACCAACCTGTACATGTCAGGTTCACCCTACTCTGACCTGATAGGACCCAACTTTTCCACAGGCCGCAGGATATCCAGGGAGATAAAGAAGGCAGTGAAGTATGACAAACTTGAAGAGGTACTGTCTTGAATGAAGCGTATGACATAAT
>DAOWEE010000101.1 GCA_030638625.1 Methanosarcinales archaeon | reverse complement strand
TGTACCTGCAGGTGCGCTGGAAGATGTTGAGCACGAGATACTGGAGATCAAACATAAAAACGGGCATGAAAATGTGGCAGATATCAGATACGAACTCCAGTCCATCATGACCGAAAAATGCGGGATATTCAGGAATAAAGATGATTTGACAGAAGCACTGCAATTGATCAAGACACTCAAAGCCCGGTTCAATTGTATCAATATCAAGGATAAAGGGATGATCTTCAACACCGAACTATTAGAGGCCCTGGAACTCAGGAACCTGCTGGTTTTCTCAGAGGTCATAGTCGCTGGTGCACTGGCAAGGAATGAAAGCAGGGGCGCACATTCCAGGACTGATTTCCCCAAAAGGGATGATGAACAGTGGCTTGTCCATACCCTGGCATATCCTGGAGAATCTGGACCGGTGCTGGAATACAAGCCTGTGATTATTACTAAATATTCACCCCAGAGGAGGACATATTAATGGTCTTATTCAGGATTCACAGGTTTGATCCTTACAGGGATGAGACAGCTTTTCTTCAGGACTTTGAACTGGATATTACAGCAGGCATGACCATATTGGATTGCCTTATAGAGTTCAAGGAACATCAGGATGGCAGTCTTACATTCAGGCGGTCCTGCAGAAGCGGCATCTGCGGTTCCTGTGCAGTGCGGGTCAATCACAGGGCTATGCTGGCCTGCAAGACCCAGGCACTGGATGTCGTAACGGATGGCAGTATACTGATAGAACCACTGAACCATCTCCGAAATATTAAAGACCTGGTTGTGGATATGGAACCCTTCTACAGGACTATTGAACTGGTCCAGCCGTGGCTTATCACAGATCATACTACTAACGATAAATGCGGGCTTACCCCGGCTGATGTGAAACAATTAAGCAAAGTGGATGACTGTATATTCTGTGGTGCCTGTTATTCCGACTGCAATGTAGTTGACGTGGACAGGTCATTTATAGGTCCGTCGGCTATTGCAAAATGCTTCAAGTTTGCATCCGACCCACGAGATGCATTGGGCAATGACAGGTTGAGGCAATTAGTTGAGTTGGGGCTCTACAAATGTCCTGTGGACCAGGAATGTGAGATTGCTTGCCCGAAAGATCTTGCCATACGAAGGGATGTAATAGAAGATCTGCGACACAGGGCGGTTGAGCATGAGTTCGGCCCAATGCCGGCCCACAGACGCTTGATTACGTCTGTACTGGATACAGGGGCCAGCGTTCCGGTAACAACCACTCCTGCAGTTGAAAGATATCCTGATTATGAACGTGATTTCCATGGTATAAATGAGCTGTTTATTAAGGAATTTGACGGTGAACCGGCAGCAGAAGTAGTGTTATTCTTCGGATGTATCATAAACCGCAGGCAGCAGGATACAGCGGCGGCCATCATCAATATCTTCCAGCATAACAACGTAGCGATTCATATACCGAAAAAACAGGTGTGCTGCGGCAGTCCGTTCATGAGGGCTGGTATGTTGGATACTATGAAACCTTTCATATCCCAGAACTTCGAGATATTCAATACCTATGCCAATCACGGTGTAAACCACATACTGACCAGCTGTTCAGGCTGCAACTCCACATTCAGGCACGATTACCCCAGGCTGTCCCGTGAATACGGGCTTGATTTCGATTTCCAGATATATGATGTGGGTGAATATATGACCATGATGGACAGGGACGGTATCCTTAACACAAGAGACCTGAATAACATTGATATGCGTTCCATGTATCATTATCCGTGTCATATCAGGGCCAGTGGACTTGATGAATCCATTTATGTGGACCTTATTCAGAAAATACCGGGAATGGAACTGGTCCAGGTCCCTTCTTCAGGATTGTGCTGCGGGGGCGGAGGAGGCGTACGGGCGGCCTACCCTGAGGTTGCCGATAAACTGGCTATACGGAGGATGGAAGTGGCAAAAGAAGAAGGTGTTGATGGATTATTGACTAACTGTCCCTTCTGTATCCTATCGTTTGAAAGGGGGCTGGAACTGAAAAATGATGCGTGTGAGCCCATGGAATTCAGGATATTTGATTTTTACAAGATATTTTCCAGGGCCTTTGGTGAAACTAACAACATTCAGGAGAATCATTAATTGCTCAAGAAATTACTTGGACAAAAAGAGCTGGAAGAACAGATAAAAAATTTAAAAAACCAGCTTGAACACCTGGAATTAGAAAAAAAATCATTGACAGCCCGGCTTGCCGCCAGGGAGAATTCTGCACGAAAAGCAGTGTCCCAAAAACAGGTAGTGGAAGAAGAGCTAAATGTTGCAGAAAAAAGAATCGAAACCCTGGAGCATGAATTAACCAGAATGCGCAAAAAAGCTGAAAAGGATATCTCTTTTCAAAGTGTGAGCAGTATCACAAGACAGAGGCTGGAAAAGTACTTGTTCCAGATCAGTTCGGTCAGGACAAAGGATAGCAGCCTGGTAACTGTGTATTTGCGGCCAGGAGATTCTTTATCTGATCTTACAAATAGGAATGAACTTTTACAACAACTGGGACCAGAAACAATTTGGCTGGTTGACAAATTAACCTCATCCACAGGAGTTATTGTTTTTTACGATATTGGCCAAATGGTCAGGGAGGTAGTAGTACCTTTTCTGCCTGTAGAAATAAGTTCCTGGCAAATAAGTGACAAATTCAACATCCATCCCCTCCAACAAATTATTGAAAGAGAACCAAGCATTACTCTTATACTAGTCCATGCAGGTGAATCTTTCATTGGACTTACCCACAGCCCGGAATCATTTATTTCACACCAGATAGTAAGAAGTAGTGTAAAAGGAAAGCATACCAAAGGCGGCTGGAGCCAGCGCAGGTTTGAGAAACTTCGGGATGAAGATATCCATCATCATCTGGAAAAAGTAAGTAGTGCACTGCGAACAATGATCAAAGAATCCAGCGAGGAGATCGATCTTATTGTGGCAAGCGGAGACACAAGACTCGTGTTTGAGACATTGAAAGACCTTAATTATCCAGTGATCGAAAGAAGCCTTGATGTTTCCGTGGATAAAAAGAATGTGGACAAGATCTTAAAGGGGATATGGTCATCCAAACGATATGAGATATAATTTAGATGTTTTTTTGTACTGAATGCCCCCTCATATTATTGACTCGCAGCGTACCGCTCGGCCAGCAGCGCCCGGGTCAGCCTGAACTTCACCCAGGGTATTCGACTCATAAGAACAAGTTATCACTGATACCTTTATATAATTATCACTAATTACTGATACATATCACTGATAACTTTATATGCTTATCAGTATATACCGATAGTAGAGATGATTTTATTGGAAGATGACCATGTGCTATTTAAATTTATAAGCACAAAATTAAACCTTAGCGACAGTGCCCGTATTATTGAAGCACCGGATATCAAAGAAGCAGTAAGTCCATTAACTGTTGATTTGGTCATTCAGGATGGAAACAATACCTATTTGACACAAATAAAATCCAAGATAAGTCTTGATGCCGTTGCAAGGATGACTTTATTAAAAGAACTGCTGAAGAAACAGCAACCAGGCATTTCACATTACTCATTCGTTATTGCAGGAAAATTCATTCCGAAATCTGCTGAGTATATAGCAGGAACGGTCGGAATTAACCTTGTTACTATTCCCCGGAATATCCATTTGCCTGTGAAAAATGAGAAATTTCGTGGTTGGCCAAGGGCCAGGATTACCTCAGAAAAATCATGGCGAGTCATTACCCGGTTATTAAAAGAGAAAATGACATCCATCAGGCAGCTGTCTTTACTTGAGCACGTCTCATACGGCTGGGCACATACCATCATCCAGACCCTGAAAAACCAGGACATAGTAGCAATGAAAGATAAGTATGTCACGATCTCAAACATCGATGCACTCTTAAACGGTGCTGCCTGGGAAAGGCCCTTTGAAAATCTCATTGAGCATGAAATTACTATTAATTTCGACAATGCCCACACAGCTGCCACGGAAATATCCCATATGTTAAAGCAGCATGAGGTCAGGTTCGCATTTACCGCTTACACTGCCGGAGGATTATATACAGGGTATGCCATAAGGCATGATTCTGTCTACCTGTATCTTGAAAAAGACGAGATTGACTTCTTTATCCAGACATTCGGAGAAGAGGAAGGAGAGGGCATCAAGGTACGAATCTATGTCCCTGACAGGGAACTGTTCAATGATCACAGGGAAATCGAAAACATCAGGGTCGTCTCTCCAGCCCAGACACTTCTCGACCTTGCTGGATTGGGGTACAGTGCACGGGATATTACAAAAGCCATGGTGGAGAAATATGCCTTACTTTGACCCAACCCCCAGGATAATATCCCAGTCTCTTGAAGAAATCAGGTTCATATTGAACTGGGTAAAGGATCATGGTGAGACCTCTCAAGACCCGGTAACTGTTTTGATAGGCGGGTGGGCAGTAGATGCTTATAATCCATGGTACGGTTCAGTGGATATAGACTTGGTGACAAATAGTCGAACTAAAAATTCATTGAAGTATGCTCTAAAAAATGACTGCGGGTACGGAACATATGAAATGTGGGGTGAAAGCAAATCAGTATCGAAACAGACAGATGGTAGTGATATTAAAGAAATAATAATAGATTTTATTTCTCGGGAGCCAATTAAATTTCAAGGCAATCTGGCAGATTTTGATTTCAACATACCTGTTGAACAAACTGCAGTAAAAGAGATTAGGGGAGAAGTTCTTGCAGTTGTTCCAAAAAGATCGTTACTTTTCCTTATGAAATTAAAAGCTGCCTGGGATAGAACATACCGGATAAGGTATAACAAATGTCATAACGAAGATTGGGAGCGTGGAAAACTTATCAAGGACTATGCCGATATAATTGCACTAATTGACCCTGGACATGGTGGAGCAGAACTTGAAATAGAATTGCTTGGAGAAAAACTGAATGATTACGATTTCCTCAAGAAATGCCTGGGAAATATTCCTGAAAATCTTGATGCAATAAGAAAATATGGCCGGATGACACAGGATGAAGTAAAAGACACAATTAGTCAATTATTGTCCCTTATTGGGTAAAAGTAAAAAATCCAAGAGGGCAAATGCCCTCTCATATTATTGACTCGCAGCGTACCGCTCGGCCAGCAATGCCCGGGTCAGCCTGAACTGGACCCTCTGCCTGTCCCAGTCGCACTTGTTCCCCAAAAACTTGATGAGCCGCTTCTTGGAAGCCCCCTTTAACTCATTGGCCTCCATCAACTCATTGACAAACGCCTTCTCCTGCTCCTTATCAAGCTCAACCATTTACACCGCCTCCGTAGAAACCATAGTGATCCATCCGGTCGCCACAGGTAATTTCTTGGCAGTCAGGATCAGCCCATCAGGCATATC
>DAOWEE010000058.1 GCA_030638625.1 Methanosarcinales archaeon | reverse complement strand
TCTTTAGCTGTTGAATTTTCGGATATGCAAAGTCCTGTCATTTTTTCACCAATACTACACTATCAATTATTATATTTAAGCTATTTGCTGATTATTATTTATAGGACTGGTTTTTAGTATGGAATTGTGAATTGGTGGAATCAGGTGACACAATGCCAAAATACAGTTATACAGCGAATAGATTAGATGCAGATGCGACTACAAATCAGTGTAAATCTGAGAAATCAGTGTCTTTTTATTTTTCAGACACAGGTTAACACGATTAACACAGATTTTACGTAAAGTCAGTGTCAACAAAACAACTGATTTTTGGAACAGTGCCAAATCAGGCAATTCAATCACAGAGGGCACTGTAATTATCTCTGGTCCCCGTGTTACTACCACGGTTCTATGGGTGCTGGCTGGGATGGGGGGTTCATGCTCTTTAAGGGTAGATTGAAACAAAAACGTCATTAAAAAAACAGGTGCTATAGACTAATTATGGCTATTTTGAAAAACGATTCGATAAAAAAATTCCTAATATGAATAATAGAGCACCAAAAACTGATAAAGTAGGCATTATTATTATGAATCCAGATATGAATCCCATTAATAATACGGTTCTGCTTTTACTATCGTTAAAAAGATAGATGAATTCCACAATACCTGAAATAACAATCAATACTTTGATAAAAATCCACATCAAATTTGCTTCGTTGCTCAAAGATTCAAAAATAGGATCAAATGCCTTTATCAATGTTGTTTCGGGATTATCTACTCCTATTCCAAGAAACAAACCAGCCAAAAAATTTGTGAAAAATATCGCACTATATTTTTTTGGCACCTAACTTAAAAAGTGACATAAACATATAGGTTTTTTGTAATATTTCTTTAATAAAATCTGTGAAAACGAATGTATTGTGAATATAGTTTAGCGATGCGATAATGACAACATAAGGAGCAGCACCTGAAAAGAGATATAAAAGCTGGCAAACCTATATAAATCTGAAACTTCTGACCTCTGGTCGTTGACGGACTTCCAGTAAACCCAAAAGTCACGCCCCCTCCACCATCCCGTCAACCAGCCTGATAACCCTATCAGTCCTCTCAGCCACCCACGTATCATGAGTAACAACAATCACAGTCTGTCCACCATCAGACAGCCGCCGCAGAATGCCGATAATAAGGTCTCTGGTCTTTGTATCCACTTCCCCTGTAGGTTCATCAGCCAAAATTATTGAAGGCTTATTGGCAAGCGCCCTGGCGATACTCACCCTCTGTTGTTCCCCGCCGCTCAACTCAGAAGGCTTGTGGTTCAAACGGTCACCCAACCCCATCTCGGTCAGCACTTCAGTGGCTCGCCTTATCCGCTCTTTCTTGTGCACCCTGGCAAACCTCATTGCAATCTCCACATTACCCAGTGCGGTAAGAGCTGGCAGCAGGTTGAAATGCTGGAACACAAATCCAATCTTCTCGCGGCGCAGCCTGGGTATTTCCTTCATCTTTACCCCAGTCACCTCGATGCCGTCAATGAAAACTTCGCCCTCAGTAGGGGTTTCCAGCATACCGATGATAGACAGCAGTGTAGATTTCCCTGAACCCGAAGGGCCAACGATGCTTATCAGCTCACCCCTTTTTACCTGCAAATCCACACCCTGGAGGGCATGTATGGGTACCTTGCCCTGCATGTAGGTCTCTTTCAGGCCACGTGTCTGTAAAATAATGTCCGTCTTAGCCTTATTAGCCGCTTTATTGGCTTTATTAGCTTTACTAGCTTTATTCATACCGCAGCGCCTCCATGGGACTCATACGGGTAGCCCGCAGGGCCGGGTATATACCAGACAGGGTGCCCAGCAGTATAGCGAACAGCATACCAATGACCACAAGCCTGGGCGTGATCAGAAACAGCACAATCCCCTTCTCGGCCAGCCACAGATTCATGCCATAAACTACAACCCATCCACAGGCCAGACCCAGCAGCCCACCCAGCAGACCCATGATAGCGGCCTCGCCCACGGTCATAATCAGGATATCCCTGCGCTCAGCTCCCAATGCCTTCAATATGCCAAACTCCTTGGTGCGCTCCATCACAGACATCAGCATAGTGTTCATAACGCTCAGCCCCCCGATAATGGCAGCCAATACAGCAGCACTGATAGTTATCACAGAGAATATCATCAGGCTCTGCCTTGCCTCTTCTTCCAGTTCACTGGGAGAGAGCGTATCTACGCCATCCACGCTGAGTTTAATTCGCTTTGCCAGCAGGTCACCATCAACTCCCTCCTCTGGGATGGCAAAAATCATGGAGACCATGTCACCCATATCATAGACGTCCTGTGCAATATCGAGAGGGACTGCTGCCGTGGCATCAAAGAAACTGCCTGTATATTCCAGCACTCCGACCACTGTGAAGTACTTGTCCTGAATCTCAATGCGATCTCCCACACCAATTTTGTATTGGGTTGCAACACTGGTGCCAATGACAGTTTCATATCTGTCACCCCTCATGAGGAATCTCCCTTCACTGACCTGTACCGGCTCCAGTACGGTCTGGGATTTCTCTGGCGGCAATCCTACAATCTGGTTACCACCAAAACTCATACCCCCTCCTTCCTCCAGCGGTGCCATTAGCAATCCATAAGCATCCTTTACTCCTGGTACTTTCCTGACCTCTGCCGCCTTACTGGTGGTCACGCTCCCGCCAAATACGCCGCTTGAACCGAACACCCGTATTTTATCTGCCGTTAGTGAAAATGAAGTTTCAAAGGTCTGGTTGAAGTTCTCTGACATGGAACCCATGACTATGACTGCAAATATGCCCAGGGCTATCCCGGATATTGTCAGTGCTGTCCTGACCTTTCGCTGGGATAAATTCCTCAGGATAATGTCGAACAATAGGTTCACCCCTTACTGATTCCTGAACATTGCAACTACTGCAATGATACCCATGATGCCCATCAATACACTAAAACCCGGTGTCTGCGGTTGAGTTGGCTGGCTCAACGGTACTGCACGCTCAGGTATCTCCAGCACAGTTTCATATCGGTCCAGTATTTCCCCGCTTAGTGTTTTTACAAGGATATTCACGTGATACGTATCTGGCGCCAGGCCATCCCAGAGAATACCGACCGTATCGTCCCGGTTCAGGGTCAGTACCTCAGGAGTGCCAGTAAACACTAGTGGCTCACTCCCATCGCTCGTGAGCTGCACTTCAACTTTACCCTTAAAGGGTACCTGTGACCGGCCATAAAGGGTCACACTGGCACCGAAATCATCCACTTCCACATCATCGTCGTCAATTTCAACATCCTGGCTTGAAGTGAAGATGGTCACGTATGAAGAAGTGATGTTCGGGGTATGTGAGAATGCTTTAACACGCACTATATAATCGGTATCCTCATCCAGCAGGATGGGCCAGTTGATGAGAACCTGTGTGGACTGTATAACCGGAATGTTATACTTTGTCTCTGTGTAAATGATGTCGCCTTCCTGAATCAGCTGGAAGACAAAATCAGCCACTGCCGGGTTGGTCATACTTCTGGGTTTGACCAGCAGGTCAATTCCGCTGCTGTCCGCGCTAAGGTCAACTACCTGGAACCGGGGCCAAACAACTAAACCATAAGAGAAGGGGTATGATGTTTCGTCTTTGAGTTCTCCGTTTAAATACACACTTGCACCAGCTACATAGTTCACAAACTGGGGCCGGGTCTTCCACATGATTATTTTAGTGGTTTCGCTATTACCAGCCATATCGAAATCCATCGTTTGTGTTTCTATGACATCGCCTTTGTGCGATAGTTTGAATATTATTTGTCCCTGCAATGGCTCATTGCCGGAAAGAAGGGTTACATCCATGGTGTTCTCGTCTGAGAATATGGAGGTTATTTCGACCTGTGATTCTGAAGCAGCAGGATAAAATGTTGCGAGAATTAATAGAAATGTTATGATAAAAAGTGAAATGTATTTCATTGACTGTATAACTTGAGTAAGAGTAGAAAAGATTTTCCGCACGATTTATTTTATTGCGCGGTACCCGCAGGATAAATACGGATACCGCCTGACAAATTTTCGACCTATGTAGCGACAGATTATTTTTCTATCGCTTAATGTATATTTAGGGCTGATTACTTATATGATTTTTGTGTCTTTATAAATAAGTTATTACACTTATATAAATAATCAATAAATAATCATTATGAATAGGCCTATTCATCAAGACGCCAGTCATTGGCAAATACTGTGATACTATCAGGTGTAGCAAATCCCACCAGGCAAATACCGGTACGCTTTGCCACTTCTATGCCGCTGTTCAGAGGTGCGGTTTTGGTAACGACCATCGGTATGCCTGTCCGCGCCGCCTTTAGTACCATACCCCCGGGCTGGCGGCCTGTGGAGATAATGAAATGTTCCCTGGGCGCAATCCCGTCTATCAGGGCCTGCCCGATGACTTTATCAATGGCATTGTGCCGTCCCACATCCACGGCTTTTGCAACGCAGCTACCGTCCCTGTCTATAAGGCACGCCGCGTGTGTTCCCCTGGTACTGTGGTATATCTCAGATTCGATATGGTGCATCGAGCTGTGGACTACGGCGGCTGAAAAATGCACACTTGACTCCACTTTCACAACCTCATTGTGCTCCCAGTTCACACCTATACATCCGGATGAGCGAATCTCGAACCACAGGTCGAATTCCTCGTTCCCGGCAATGGTGGTAAATATCCTTTTCTGGTCATCGATGCTGACGTCAGTTATGTCAGAATGAGCACTGACAATACCCTCGCATACAAGATATCCCACTGCCAGCTGTTCCAGTTGTGCAGGGGATGCCAGGATTGAGGCTATGCGTGCATTGTTCACATACAACTCAAAGGTTTCCTCCACTGCTGCATTAAAACTGGACTGGTGTTGTCCTTCTTTGCCTATTATGACTGTGTCGTATTGTTTTTGGTACATGGTCACTGGTAGTTGATTACAGATAGTTGTGTATATTGACTGTTGAGTGTCATATTTATACAAGAAAATCCTCCCTCAGGTCGGATTAACTTTACTACATAAAGTTATACTTTATGCACTAACATAAAATGATTGATTATAACGTATCGATTGGGCAGATGATTGTAGCAGGGCACTTACAGATGCGGGTTCTACAGAGTAAGTCATAACTGCATGCCAACATATCAGTATAACTGTATAGCAAGGCTTTTGTATCTACAACTTTCAATATATTGTTGAATAATATTGAGTGTTGTATTATGTTACGCCAAAGGTTTGTACTTGATACCAGTGCATTGACAGATTCCGCTACCAGGGAAGTGGAAGGCTATAAGGACCTGTGTGAGGGAATTAGCGGTATTCTTGATACCATTGCTGATGCCCGCCTGTCCTTTGACATCAGTTGTTATGTGCCATTTCCATCAGTCTATAATGAACTGAGGGATTTTGCCAAAAATAACGGATGTGATGATGAAGTTATTGCCAAGATAGATACCTGGCTGGTGAAAAAGACGCCTGACCGCTATGAGGTGAAGATACCATCCAAGATATTCTATGAATACGTGGACTATATGCGCACCCGCATCAACAAAGGCATGAACGTAGCAGAGGACGCCATCTGGGAAGCAGCCACTGAGTGCCTCTTTATTACTTCCGAGGCCAAGGACAAAAAGAAGATAGAACTAGAGATAGAGCGTGATGTTATAGGCAATATTGTGGGAAAGTTCAGGGATAAATACCGCACAGCCCTGCGGTACGGCATCCTGGACAGTGGTCCAGATATCGACGTATTGCTGCTGGCCAAGGAACTTGATGCGGCAGTGGTAGCATCTGATATGGGAGTGCAGAAATGGGCAGAACAGCTGGGACTGCGTTTTGTTGAGGCTAAGTCGTTCCCTGCCATAATGAGGGAATACCTCCAACATAAGAGATAGAGGTTAAGATATGTATTTTGCAATCTCAGTAGCAGCTTTTGCGGTAGTGGCGTTTTTGACCCTTAGGGATATTCGCATATTCAGGCGTACCAAACTGGAATCCTACCGGCGTGGGGCAATGAAAGGTATGGCTGCTATGACGCTGGCACTTTTGGGTGTTATGGTTGTACAGCAAAATGCAGAATTGGGAATGCTGCTGGTATTGATTGGACTTTTTATCAATAAGAAAGGGCAACGTGAGGATGTGTTCGGCGAGGCAGCAACAGCAGACAGGTTCCTGGGGAAAAGCACTGTACGAGATTAAAGCCGGCCCCGGAATATGAATCGAATTCCTGGGTTATTGTTGGAAGAATTTAATTGCTATTATCCACATAATCAAGTGAGTTGACAATAAATGAAAATGCTGATGTAAATCCTGAATTTGTAAAAGGGCTTGAAGATGTCATTGCCAGTACAACAAGCATTGGTTATATAGACGGACAGGAGGGAAAACTGGTATACAGGGGTTATGATATATTCGACCTTGCAAAATATTCCAGTTTTGAAGAGACTGTTTACCTGCTACTGTACGGCAAACTTCCAAACCAGGTAGAACTTGAGGCATTTAAGGAAAAACTCGTATCCTACAGGCCCGTTATGAATGAGGTTATGGACAGGCTTGCCCAGTTTCCCTGCCCATGCCATCCCATGTCAATACTCCGCTCTGGCATATCACTTATGGAATGTATCAATGAAAGCTGCCGGGGGTCCGGGAATATTGAAGGCGAGATTGAAGAGGGAATCAAGCTCATCGCCCAGATTCCCACGTTGACGGCTGGTATTGCCAGGATACTGAACAATGAACCGCTCGTCCAGCCCGACCCCGAACTTGACCATGCTGCTAATTTTCTGTATATGCTAAAAGGCAAACGGGCGCATCCTATGGCAGAGAGGATTATGGACATATCCCTTATACTTCATGCTGACCATGGGATGAACGCATCAACTTTTGCGAGTCTGGTGGTTGCGGCAACCCTGAGCGATATATATTCTTCTATCACTACCGGGATATCGGCCTTAAAGGGGCCGCTTCATGGCGGTGCCAATGAAATGGTCATTCAGATGCTCCTTAACCTCAATTCAGTGAAAGAGGCCGAAGAATATATGGATGAGGTTATCGCAAACAACAAAAAGATAATTGGATTCGGCCACAGGGTGTACAGCACAATCGATCCAAGGGCAAAGATTCTCCAGCGATATGCAGAGGAACTCTGCAATATAACCGGCAACCAGCAACTGTATAGTATTGCCAGGACTATTGAAACACGGGGTATAGAGGCATATGGAAAGAAGGGAGTATATCCGAATGTTGATTTTTACTCTGGCTTGATATACCACAGCATGGGCATTCCCGGTAACATGTTCACCCCCATCTTTGCGGTGAGCCGGACGGCAGGGTGGGTTGCAAGGATTATAGAATACCTTGAGGATAATCGCATATTCCGGCCCCGGGCCTTGTATGTAGGGCTTAAAGGGCTGAGTTATGTGCCCATTGACAAAAGGGAATAATTCATCAAGACTTACATTAAACTTTCAGCAGATTTACAGAAAACTACACAGGACTAAATGCCGTTTCAGCCACTTCAGCCATTACAGCAGCCCTTACCAGTTTTATCTCATTATACAGGCAATCGTCACCCAGTTTCTCTTTAATGGGTGAAAGATATTCGGGCCCGACATCTGATATTGCCTTTTTGATGGCCTGCTGCTTTTGTGCATCTACCCACTCATCAATGGAATCAATCTCTCCTGCCAGAACCAGTTTCTCGATATGGGCAATAATGGTGCTGGCACTAAGGTTCCTGATGTTGGCTATCTGCTGTATGCTCATACCCTGCCTGTAAAGGTTAAGAGTTTCCTGCTGTGTGGCAGGCAATCCATCATTCCCGGCTTTGGATGAATTCGTACTTTGTACTTGCTTTTCTGCAATGTGGGCGGCAATCTCGGCTAAGAAAGCATCACCGTATTTGTTCAATTTATTCTCGCCCACGCCTGTTATATCCAAGAACTCCTGGTGTGTCCTGGGTACCTTTGAAGCCATCTCTTTCAGGCTCGAATCTGAAAAAATGATGTATGGAGGCAGGTTTTTCCTGTCGGCCAATGTTTTTCTTAACCTCCTTAAACTATTGAAAAGTTCAGTTTCAACAGATATATTCTCATGCGGGCGTATTACCGATGCTTCCACAACAGGTTTAATCAATTTGACCGCACGGTTTCCAACCAGTATATCCCTGCTGTCCAGGTTCAATGTGAGTACCGGATACCTGGCACCTTCAACACATAACACCCCCTGTTGTATCATTTCCCTGGCAAAGGCTTGCCACTGTGGTTTGGTATATTCACGTCCCGCTCCATGACTTTTCAATATGTGGTGGTGTTTTGCAGTTATTTTCTTATTCTTTGAACCGATCAGGATATCAATTACGTGATTCATCCCGAACCGCTGGTCAAGTTCATCTATACAGGCCAGCAGCTTTTGTGCGGCTGCAGTCCCATCGAAGGTTTTCCTGGGTGAAATACAGACATCGCATTTTCTACAATTTCTCCCGGTTGGTTCCTCACCAAAATAACTCAGCAATACTTCCCGGCGGCAGGTACTGCTCTCGCAGTAATTGGTCATTGCCCTGAGCTGGGCCAATGCAATATCCTGCTCTTTTTTGCTATTCTTCTTGTTGATGAAATACTCTATCTTATACCGGTCACCGTGACTAAAGAACAAGATGCAATCACACTCCAGCCCGTCCCGGCCGCCCCGCCCGGTTTCCTGGTAGTAACCTTCAAGGTTCTTTGGCAGGTCATAGTGAATGACAAAACGCACATTGGGTTTGTCAATACCCATGCCAAAAGCGATGGTAGCCACAATAATATCGGTATCGTCCTTAATGAAACATTCCTGGTTTTTTGAACGCTGGATATCGGACAGGCCGGCATGGTACGGCAGGGCCCTAAAACCACTGCGTTGAAGCTTTGCTGTCAGTGTATCCACAGTATTCCGGCTCTGGCAGTAGATGATACCTGAATCACGCCTGCGCTTTTTCAGGAATCCAAGTAATTGAGCATATGTATCTTTCTTGGGCCAGACCTGGTAGAAGAGGTTCGGTCTGTCAAAACCTGCCAGGTATGTACTATATCCGGTCAGGTTCAGTTGCGTGGTAATGTCTTCCTGTACTTTTTCGGTCGCTGTTGCAGTCAGGGCTATTATAGGAATATCCGGAAATCGTGACCTCAATGTCTTAATCCTCCGGTATTCCGGCCTGAAATCGTGCCCCCATTCAGATATGCAGTGGGCTTCATCAACCGCAAACAGGCTGACATTCGCCTGTTTCAGTAATCCAAGTGTCTGGGACATCAAAAGCCGCTCAGGAGCCACATAAAGTATCTTTATCCGGTTTTCCAGGATAGCAGTTGTTATCTCTGCTGCCTCTGCCGAGGATTGGGTACTATTGAGATATGCGGCCGCTATGCCATTTGATTGTAAACTGTCCACCTGGTCCTTCATAAGTGAGATAAGCGGTGAGATGACCACGGTCAGCCCTTCCATGAGGAGTGCAGGAAGCTGGAAACATAATGATTTTCCGCCGCCGGTAGGCATCAATACAAAAGTATCCTTCTTATCCAACACATCCCTGATGATGTCCTCCTGGAGGGGGCGGAATTCTGTATAGCCAAAGTATTTCTGGAGTGTCTGGTGCATATTTATACCGTAAATTGCTGATTATGTCGCCGTTTTGTGTTAGTACATAAAGTATAACTTTATGTAGTCGAGTTATTCCGACCGTAGAGAGGATTTTCTTGTATTGGCGTTATTTACAATACGCATGAACCAATATAATATTCAGCCAAGCGGGGCGAAAGTAATATTGTTACAAAATCACCTCAAAATTAGGATTCATCAGAAAAGGTAAAATAGTGAAAAGGTATAGTAAGAGCACTCAAACCCTCTTTTTGGGGCCGTAGGGTAGCCTGGACCATCCTGCAAGGCTGGGGGTCTTGCGACCGGAGTTCGAATCTCCGCGGCCCCATTCCCTACTCAAACCCTACTCAGGCCAGTAGCGGGCCGCACACGTATGCAGCCCTTCGGGCTCCATACGTGGACTTACATTAATATTTAAAATTGTGGGTTAGCGTATGGATTTCATCTTGTTTTCGATCTCAGTTCCCTTCTCGGTCAATGAGAATGTTCCATCGTTTACTTCCACCAGACCCTTCTCCTTGAGTTCATCCAGTATCTTTGCGGCAGACTGGGGAATCATCCGGGCGCGTTTGGCTAACAATTTTTGGTCAAGAGCTCCGTGGTGGCCAAGTATGCCTAATATCTTGTCGCGCTTGTCGTTGCCTGAAATAAAACCAATTAATTCATCCATAATATCACACTGGAGATATTGGTTTGCTACATGGATAAGTTTATTGTATACAGATGCTATAATGAAAGCTGGCAGGCTAGCCCGGGTAGTTAGGCGTTACCTGTAACCCGAAACCGCCGATATGCGGGGGGCGAAGCCAATAGAAGATGTTACCAATTATCTCTTCAACCTACGGATACGACTGAGAAGCTCTGTCTCGTGGGGATGACGTTGACATGGAAGCTTTCCTGAAGGAATGTTTCCTTGTCTTAGTTGAGAGCACCGGCCCAGGCCCGGAAGGGAGCAGGCTTATCTCAAACAACCATCGCTCATGGGGTCGCGGGGTGGAGGACTGTTCGCAGACATTGGGAGATAGGCAGTGCATCGACTAAAGGCGTGCCTGTCACTTAAATAACGAGAGAAAAGTGTTAAATATTGACGGTGCCATGTAGATGCCCCAGGAATTATTGACGAGATAGCCAAGCCTGGTATGGCGCAGGATTGCTAATCCTGTGGTCGTTCCGACCTCGGGGGTTCGAATCCCCCTCTCGTCGTTCACTGTTTTACTGAAAATTAAACCGTAATGCTTACCAGCAGATTGTCTTCCCGCAAGCAAATATCAATTCCATTATCTGCGGATAATCAAGTAACCTGCCAGAAGAAAGGATACCCCTGGCCTCAACATCCGGCCTTGATGCATAAACAACATCCAATCCCACATCCACATCATCAGCATCCAGCACACCATCCTGAATAAACAGCACAGCCACGTCCCGGTTCTTACTCTGCTCCCTTACCACCTCAAGGGCAATGCTATCACCGTGCTCTTTTATCAGGTGCAGTATCTCTACCAAGGTATCACCACATCACAATCAGCCAGTATCCCGGCAATCTCATCCATCTGTGCAGTCTCCACACCATCTCTTAATTCCACCTTGTATTGCTCCACTGCCCTCTCCTGGGCCACAAGTCTCATTTTCATGATGCTAAAAGCTTCAAATTCCTTCTC
Organism: Methanosarcinales archaeon; assembly: GCA_030638625.1. Taxonomy (GTDB): domain Archaea; phylum Halobacteriota; class Methanosarcinia; order Methanosarcinales; family Methanocomedenaceae; genus Methanocomedens_B. The sequence continues at coordinate 971 of DAOWEE010000058.1, read as the reverse complement.
AAGGTCAGGGGAGCCTATCAGTTCCGGATGGGTCTTACCTGCACTGACCACACCTGGTCCTAAGAAAATCACAATTACCGTATTATTCTTCAGGGTGGCCCCCACGCACATCCTGAGCCCTTCCTTGTTCCTTACCGTATTAAAATGGGTTTGCCTGATGATCACTGCAACATTCTTTTTCATCTTAACCACCTAAAACGTCAGGAATCGGTCACTATCATCGGTAAGTACTGCCAGGTCATACTGGCTGCCCCACTGCACACTCTCAACCTTATCAAGCCCGCGCTGGGTGGCATTGTGGGCACATAATGACAGTTCTACGCCATTATTTACAAGGTCAAGCAATGGCTGGTGCAATATGTTGTACACGCCGTCCGCCATCATGAATACGCCCACTTCATGCCCCTGTTCCCGTGCCGCCCTGCTGAGCTGGATGACACTGTAGGTATTCTGGTGGGACGGGGCTGTGGTCAGCAGTATTCCCAGTTTCATAAACATCTCACTGATATACAGGACTAAAAGAGTTATGCCTTTTCCACGTAAATCAGGTATTCCCCGTCCTGCTGCTCGACCGCGAGCAGTTTGTTGCCGCTCTTCCTGGACCACTGGTCGATGTTCTGTGGGGCTACAGGGTCATCGGCTATTACCTTGAGTATCTCACCCGGTTCAAGCGCATCAACCTGTTTCTTGGTGCGAACCAGGGGGTAGGGGCAGCATTCGCCCCTGACATCCAGTTCATAATCTGCTGCAATATCTGTCACTACTTTCACCTGTTTGCTTTCATATACCTGATACTATAATACCAGCGTAACATCACTTTCCAGTATCTTATCAGTCAATTCACTGATATTTGTCTTCTTGATACCTTCGATGATCTCACTATCATTGATGCCCCGCCTCTTAAGGTCTTGTTCCAGCACATAGAAATCATACAGTTCCAGGTTGTTCTTTATCTCATTCTCAAGAGGTGG
>DAOWEE010000293.1 GCA_030638625.1 Methanosarcinales archaeon | reverse complement strand
TCAGGAACAACTTTAATTACCAATAATTACTAATATCAATCGAATTAGTAATTAACCCCTAAATAATACGCCCCATGAAAGTCCCAGAAAGCCCGCCCAAAATCACACCCTCCAACCTCAGCGAAGCCCTCAGATACCTAAAAGACGAATCCTTCCAGCCAGTTATTAAAAAAGCCATTGACAGTTACCTCTACTGGTCAGACTTCAAATACAAGGCCAGCACTGACCAGATAGAACCTGAAATACTGTGGACTATCGTAAAATTAAACCGAAACCTGAACGCTGAGACAATAAAGATAAGTGATGCGCCAGGGTTTGAATTCAAATACAACCTGACAACCAATATCCTGCAACAACTGCATGAATTGGACCTTAACCTTGGAGGAGGGCCTGGGAGCAAAGACCTCATTCCAGACAGTGACAAAAGCAGGTACCTCATCAATTCACTCATGGAAGAAGCCATTGCCTCAAGCCAACTTGAAGGGGCCGCTACCACAAGAAAAGATGCAAAAAAGATGTTAAGACAGGAAATGAAGCCAAGAAACCAATCTGAGCAGATGATCCTGAACAACTACCTTACAATCAAAAAACTGAAAGACCACAAAGACGAAGAACTTACACCAGGACTAATTCTCGATATCCATTCCTCGATTACAAAAGACACCCTTGATGACCCAGCCCATGAAGGCCACATCAGGCAGTCAAATGATATTTCAGTTGTAAATTCTGGCGGTGAGGTTGTCTATGTTCCACCGGATTGCAAATACCTTGACAAAATAATAGGTGACTTCTGTGTTTTTGCCAACAGGACAAACGAAAAAAGATTTATCCATCCCATTATCAAGGCAGGGGTTCTGCACTTCCTGATTGGATATATCCACCCCTTTGTTGACGGCAACGGCAGGACAGCCAGGGCAATTTTTTACTGGTATTTATTAAAGAACGGGTACTGGCTGATTGAATACACATCCATATCCAGAATGATAATACAATCCAAAGGCCAGTATTCAAAAGCTTACCTGCATTCAGAACTTGATGACAACGATGTAACGTATTTTATCAATTACCAGTTAAGAACAATGAGACAGGCACTCAGCAGTCTAAAAGAATACGTAGATAATAAAGTACGTGAAGAAAGCGAACTGTACGATATCAGGAAAATCAGGACAATCAATGAAAGGCAGGCCTCACTATTGAAATCACTGATGGATGAGCCGAATTTCACTTTCACAATAAAGGAAATCCAGAACAGGTTCAATACCGCTTACCAGACCGCAAGGACAGATATCCTGGGCCTGGAAGAGTTAGGGCTAATTGATAAGAAAATTGTTGGAAAAAAGAAAATACTGTATTACCGATGTGGGGATTTTGACGTAATCCTATCAAAACTGATGAATTAACAATATCCACTATACAGTGAATTGATTAGATGCCGATGCAACTACAAATCTGTGTAAATCAGTGAAATCTGTGTCTTATTATATTTACAGACACAGATTAACAGCGATTAACACTGATTTTACCTAAAGTCAGTGTCATCAAAACTAACAAAATAAAAAAAGATACCCAAAAGCCCCACCGGACTTCAGAGATACCCTTTCTTACGCATCAACTCAGCATTCAGCACACTGGCCCCTGCCGCGCCCCTGATAGTATTGTGCCCCATCACCATATACCGGATACCCTCACGTATCCGGCCCACAGACACACTCATACCATTGCCTGCATTCCGGTCCAGTCTCGGCTGGGGCCGGTCAGGTTCATCCCGCACGATAATTGGATGCTCAGGCTCGGTAGGCAAATCTGAAAGACCAGGGTCAAAGTCCAGGAATGCCTGCCGCACCTGCTCTGGTGTGGGGTCGTCCCGCATCCCGGTCCATAATGCCTCCAGGTGCCCGTCCATCACAGGCACGCGGTGACAGCTTGCACTGATATTGAAGTCAGCAGGGATTACCTCGCTGCCATCGAACTCGCCCAGGAGTTTCAGGGGTTCGCTCTCCACCTTCTCCTCCTCGCCGCCGATATATGGCACCACGTTCTCAATAATGCTCATGCCGGGAATGCCACTATAACCGGCACCTGATATGGCCTGCATGGACGCAATCGTCACATTCTCAAGCCCGAACTGCATCAGGGGTTTCAGGGTCACAGTGAACATAATAGTAGTACAGTTGGGATTGGTCACAATACAACCATCCCAGCCGCGGTTGTCACGCTGTACATCAATCAGGCCCAGGTGTTCCGGGTTGACCTCAGGTATCATCAAAGGTACATCAGCTTCCTGCCGGAACGCACCCGCATTGCTTGCAACCACACAGCCAGCCCTGACAAAATCCTCTTCCACCGTCTTTGCATAGTCTGAAGGCAGGGCAGAAAACACAAGGTCTGCATCAACCGCACCCACATCCACAGGCACAACTTCAACATCAGCCACCGCTTCAGGCATCTGTGACTCAAGCCGCCAGTTCGCAGCATCCCGGTATTTCTTCCCGGCTGAACGCTCTGACGCCGCCAGGGCAGTTATCTCGAACCATGGATGGTCTGCTAATGCTTCAACAAACCTCTGTCCTACTGCACCAGTAGCGCCCAGAATACCTACTTTGATAGTTTCAGCCATGACAAAACCAAAAAATAAAAAAAATAATATTTTATCTTTACCTATTACAAGGAGATTGCACTGGTAGGACAGGCATCCACACATAGCCCACAATCTGTGCACTCATCACTTATTACAGCGATATCGGCATCATTCATCGAAATGGCTTCCTGGGGACATTCATCCACGCAGGTTCCACATCCTACACACTCGTCAGCATCTACTTTTGCCACCATGTTTTTTATCTCCCTGTAATATGTAAATCGATTTATATAGTCAAATTAGGGTACTTAATCCACCGAAATTGCTTCGGTTGGACAGGCATCCACACACATTCCGCAGTCCGTACATTCATCAGCATTGATTACTGCGATGTCGTCACTATTCATTGAAATTGCTTCAGTTGGGCATTCATCTACGCAGGTTCCGCATCCAGTGCATTCATTTGCATCTACTTTTGCTACCATTTGATTTCTCTCCTTTCACACCCGGTCTATATAATCCGGTTTGAAATTACCAAATGAAGAGGTAAAATAAATACCTTACGATTGATGACCACAGCCCACTCAGAAAGGCTATTTAACTGTACTGCGCATAAGTCAAATAAATGAACCAAAACCACATACCAAAGGGCACACTGGACGGCCGGAGCGTGAAGCTTGATGCCAGTACCAGGGAAACCCTCTATGACACCAGTTTCTACGGACGGCCAATGGACGACTACCTGGAATTGACACTCATCGAGGCCGCGTACCTTACCTACAAAAACCGGGTCACTGTCACCCATAAAGACAAAGACCTTGACTTCGAGGGCCTGATGTGTGAATCAAGCCGCAGGGAAGGCAATTTTGAAGTGAAATACATCGTCTTCAAAGACCTGCGAGAGCGAGGTTATTTCATAAAACCCGGTGTCACCGATTTCAGGGTATATCCCAGGGGCGGCAAACCAGGCAAGACGCCGGCCAAATATTTCATCCATGTACTCTC
>DAOWEE010000068.1 GCA_030638625.1 Methanosarcinales archaeon | reverse complement strand
GTGGCAGAACTGGCCGTAGTTATTTATAACAAGAATTTTCAGGTCGCTCATGATTGGTCACATAGTTATCAAGATTATTGATAAATATATCTTCTGCACCAGCGCATGTCCACTCCTACACGCACACATGCATGAGATGAAATGGGCTCATATCCTGAGTGAGCCCCCGACTCCCCATTTCCGGCTATCCACACCCTGGCAACATGAATCCTAACGGCTGGCTGCACCCGGCTGCCCTGACGGTCAGCGGGCGCAAGGTCAAATGTGTAGAGGTCTGTTATTGTAAGGCAGTACTCGTACCGGTTTCACATTCCCGGCTCTACCGGTGCAACATTCGGCAGCTGCGGAGTGGGTGCCTTCTCCAGCACGGTCTCAAGCAGTACCGTCTCCTGCCCCCGGAATACCTCAATCTCCACCTTATTTCCCACTTCATGTTTATTGATGACCTTAATCATATCCTGCACGTTATTTATCTGGATATCATCAATCCTGATTATGATATCTGCCATCTCGATGCCGGATTTATCAGCCTCGCTCTCAGGCACTATCCTGGTAACAACCACACCTTTGTCAATTGGCAGGTTGTAATAAGCCATAAGTTTTGGATTCACGTCCACGGCATTGATACTGAGCCAGGGCCTCACAATCTCGCCGTGCTCCCTCAACTGTTCGGCAACCCAAAGGGCGGGGGCGATAGGTATGGCGAACCCAATACCCTGTGCAAAGGGTATGATTGCGCTGTTTACACCTACCACCACGCCATGGCTGTTGATGAGGGGGCCGCCGCTGTTGCCGGGATTGATGGCAGCATCGGTCTGTATCAGTCCTTCCATGTATGACATTTCGGTCTGGATGGACCGATCGAGTGCACTGATAACCCCGGCTGTGACTGTGGGGCCGCCTACCAGACCAAGGGGGCTGCCGATAGCTATAGCCATCTGTCCTATCTTGAGGTTGTTGTACTTTGCCATCTCGGGTACAGGCAGGCCGTCGGCATCAATATTGATGACTGCCAGGTCCATCATGGTATCAATACCTTTGAGTACACCGGGCAGGACCCTGCCGTCATCCAGTGTCACTTTTATTTCAGACGAGCCAAGTACCACATGAGCATTGGTCAGGATGCATCCGTCTTCTGCTATGATGAAACCCGAACCCACACCGGGTACTGGATGTACATGGAGATAAGCGTCTTTTATCAGTTTTACTTCGCTGATGTTTACCACGCCTGGTATTACTTTATCTACTGCAGAAGTTACTGTTTCGTCAAAACTTAACATATTGAACTGCCCCCAAAAATGTTGTTACTTTTAGGTTAGGTGTCGAGGTGTAATTAATATTACCCAGACTTCTCCAGGATGAGGGGGGTGAATTTTGGTTTACTGTTATTGCAGCCATGGCTGCACTCCACCGACACAACATACAGCGTACCCCACTCCCTCACCGCCCGCCTGCACATCTATACCGGCGCCAGGTAGCACCACCAGGGATGAGCGGCAGGGTAAGTGCAGATGAAGGGGCAGCAGGAGATCATAAATAGGGATGAGGGCGGGAATCATTTAAACAAAAACCGCAGAGGAATGCAGAGATTACAAAAAGGGAGGGTGAATTTTTAGAATAAAAAGGCTGTTTGGCTAAATAGGATGTTACATGTCTGGTAGTAGAGCCAGGGTATGTACAACTCCCTTCAAACATATCGTTCCATAATAATCTGCTGGCTACCATCGAGGAATGTGGCTGTGACTATTACGTGGTCAACATAAGTGAAATTGTTGCTGCTTACAATGGTCGTGCTGCCGGGTTCAATGTCAGCCAATCCGTCAGGTTCAAGGCCGCCGTTGCTCCCGTTGAAATATTTTGGGGGAATTTCAATGCCATCTGACGTCATAATCATTACCGTGATATAATCCACATAACTGGCATCACCACCTCCAAGATAAGTGATGTCAATCTGGCTGTCACTTATCTGCGATATAACAGCTCCCACCATGTACTGCTTGCTAACATTGCTACCCATACCAAATACGTAAGCAGCAATGACCGCAGCCAAGATGACAGTTATTGCAACCATAAGAATGACACCGATGACAGGAGATACTGCATCATCGTTCTTTGGGAATTTTTCAGCGTTTTTCATATTTTTATCATTCCTTTTCATTACATATAAATATGTTGTGGAATTTACAAAAAACTTGCAGAGTATATAGCCCACTTCTTGATTATATAAAAAAAAAAGTTGTGATACCGAAGTATCACAAGTATGTGTCCAAGATAACCTGTTGGGCACCATCAAGGAAGGTTGCGGTAATTACCACATGGTCTCTCTGTGCGAATTCAGTCGAATTATCTACTAAGGTGGTGGCACTAGTGCTGTAGGTCGTAACATTAGCACCAGCGAGAGGTGTGGGGACCTTTATGCTTAATGTAGAGCCAACACTTGGGTTAGTTGAAGGACCATTTGCCATAGTACCCATTGAGGAATAAAATGTATTACCTCCGCTTGCTGTTATAGTGGTATTGATGTAATTTACAGCGTCGGCATCAGGACCGCCTGCATATGTAACATCAATCTGAGTAGATGAAATCTGTGACACTGTACATGCTACCACATACTGCTTGGTCAGTGAACTACCCATACCGAACACGAACGCTGCAATGACTGCAGCCAGGATGACAGTGATGGCGACCATCAGGATTACACCAATGACCGGAGACACTGCATCTTCGTCCCTTGTGAATTTTCTATTTGCTTTCATATCTCTTCACTCCTTACTTTTGTTTTTTTGCTAATATCCGTTTTTCGAGCTTCTTTTCCCACATATCTGTTGCCTGCGTATATTCGCATTCCAGATAATGGGCCACAGCTTTGGCAAGCGCGTCCTTGGTATTTTTTTCACCTGTTTTTTCTTTGAGAGCTACCAGGTCATCTTCTACAATGACCATCTGTGCGTGCATGATTTTTGCCATATTTTCACCTGCTGTGGATATTGACACACTGAATAATAAGATTTTGTATTAAACCTAATCTTCAGGCAGCCAATCGTCCCTAACTCATCATTATTAGAATGATGCATATATACCTTTGTGTTTCCGCGGCCAGTAGGATTGTTTTTTGCGTGCTTGCATAAATTGAGAACATATTTTGTGACAATTGCAGTTATGAGAACAATATTTTTTTGCGTGCAGGCATGTTGAATCATGAAGAACATTATCCATATACAGACAGTTCCAGAGCAGGGACGCTACCCGGAAAGTCTTCACAACTGGAATAACATCTTTTCAAATTCAACCCACCTTTCATGAACACTCCAGAACCCATCCTCAAGCATCTGCTGGAAAAAACCACTTCATCCCTGATAACCTCCTGATTATTACAGGATAAGCACTTTAAACTAAATACATTTGAACTTTAGTACAAACTATACCAGTAGATTTACAGTAATCCCGGCCTTATCAAGCCGCACCACCCCTTTATACAACAGCCCCTATTCCCTAAACCTTCGCATCAATATCCCTTCCGCCACCTTTGGCAAAAAAAGAGTAGACTTTTGCGGGAAATTCTTCAACTCAGTATGGGCCTTATACTCCACATCCCCAATCTCCAGCGGCCTCACTAAAAAAGCCACCTTGAACCCCTGCTCATCAACCTTGTGCACCGCCTCGGCCACACTATCCACAAACCCCACATTATCCACATTATCCCCATCCGCCAGGGGGTCTATCACCCATTCATTAAGCGAAATATAATCCAGCCCCACCTGCTCATCCAATGATTCAGCCAGCCGCTCCACCTCATCTCCATGCGCCCTAAGCACAGAAAATTCAGTGCCATCATACATCCCGATCCTCACATCCAGGGCATCATCCTTTGCACTCAGCACCCCATAGAACTCCTCACCAAGCGCGCCCTTCCATACAACATCATAATACCGCTCAACCTGTGAACCCACCCTGTCCATATCCACCCGCCTCACGCATCTGTGCCATGGCAACAGCAACAGCGCACGGTCCCCGCCTTCCATGAACATCATCATAGTATACTCCACACCATCCCTCAGGCGCAACTCATTAGCCGCATTATACCGGTGATGCCCATCCAGTATCAGCACATTCTCATCAGTCATCATAGCCTGAATCTTCCCCACCATCCCTGGGTCAGTAATTTCCCACAATAAGTGCCTGATACCCTTCAATGAAACATCCACCAGCGGCGGACGGTCCTCACTAATGACAAGGTCAGGTCGCTTGAATCCCAGGTACTCCTCCAGCATATTATTGATATCATGCCCGGGCATATTGTACTCAGCCACAATAGGAGCAAAATTCATGCCAGACGCCTTCATCACCTCATAGCGCTCATGGGTATGCTTCTCAAATATCCTCTCATGCCCCACAATACTGCCCTCACCCAGGCCCTCCACCTGTACCAGGGCCACCAGCCCGAACGCAAAATACACATCACGCCTTGCTGCTTCAGGAATCTGCCCCTGAATATCATCAGGAAGACTGAACCGTATCCCGTAAATATAAAACCCGGGCTCATCCCGCTCCACAAGCACGCCATCCTCAAAGAAACGCTTCAGGTTCCGGGTGGACAGGTCAACAAATTCCCTGCTCTCGATACTGGTATTGCGTGTGGTAATATGTATCACGTTATTGCTTTCGTTGCCATATCTGGCATATTCAGTTTCATCGATAGTATCATAGACCGGACATACCAGCCGATCCCTGTCAGGCATCTCAGGATTCAGTATAGTGCTTTTGAAGGGTTTTATTGTGACCATTGTGGGGCTTCCTTTGGATTTTGTATTAGTACATAAAGTATAACTTTGTGTAATCAAGTTAATCCGACCGAAGGTAGGATTTTCTTGTGCGGGTTTTTTCTTGGTTTTCAGTACTGATTCTGTCAGGTATAGATTTTAGGTACTCTAGGGTAAAAGTATAAATTAAATTTTCTATTCCAGACCTCAATCTGAACATATTTACCAACTCCTATCCTGAGTTACAGTATATATTGCACATAACAAAAAATATGATATACTATGTAAGACAAATGACACTTGGGGATTCCATGAACATCGAAATTGGATTTGCAATGATTATTATCGGAATCGGGCTCATGGTAGCTGAAGCCATGCATCCCGGATTCTTCGTGGCCGTGCCCGGGACTGTTTTACTGGTAATGGGAACAGTATTCATCATACTCCCTGAAATTTTTGAACAGTGGAGTCCCATAATCATGGTCGTGACCGCACTCCTTGCAAGTATTGCTACTATCATGCTGTACCGCAAAATTGCGCCAGTACAAAAACCATCATCTACAAGCATGGATTCCCTTATTGGTGTGAAGGGTGTAGTAACCATTGACATTAAACCTGATTCAATATCAGGAAAAGTAAAGCTCAACAGCCAGATATGGAGTGCTACATCTGAATCGACTATTCCGGTCGGTAGGGAAGTAGAAGTAATAAGTTCAGAAGGTGTGCACGTAAAGGTCATTGAATTAACTGAATAAAATTTTCATGTTAATACGGAAAATATAACAAACCGGTCATAAGACAAATGGGAGGATAAAATATGGTATTAGGTATAAGTTTCGGCTTAGGATTGATTATTACCGTGGCACTGATACTGATATTCATATCAGGTGTCACCATCATACAGCCCTATGAACAGGGACTGTGGATAGTGCTCGGACGCTACAAAAGACGGCTGAATCCAGGTTTTAACTGGGTGTATCCGCTGATCAGTGAAG
>DAOWEE010000113.1 GCA_030638625.1 Methanosarcinales archaeon | reverse complement strand
TTTAGAAAATCAATCGCAAGGGCTATGGCCTGATTGAACATGTCTTCAAGCCGTATCACCATATCAACTGACATATCCATACCGTCTTCTTCGTATTTGCTTATAGACCGTCTGGACACTCCCAGTTCTGAAGCCAGGGCGCCGATTGAAAGGTTTGAATGAAGACGTATATCATGCAGTACGTGACCGTCAACATTCACATATAGCCCACCAGGGGCAGCATATACTACAGGAGGTACTTCTTCCACAAAATAATCATAAAGAGTGTCGATGTTAATGGCAGGTATGCCATACCTGTAATAGACCACACCTGATTCCAGGGGATGATCCCTGCTCTTTTCACCGATGACTAAAGGAGTCCCGTCAAGGTATTCCGATAACTTAAGCATCTCCTGTGCAGTGTCTTCTTTCAGCCCGTCTACATTAGAGAGTACTTTTATCAGCAGCAGTACATCATTATTTCCAGCCGCTATATCAAAACTCCGCGGCCTGATATTACAGCGCTGGGAGATGGCGTGACCGCTCTTTTCCAGAATGACTATGGTCTGGTTTATCAATTTTTCTTTAGTCATGATTTCGGGAGTATTTGACAGTTAATAATAGAATATTTATATCAATACTTATTCGTATATAAAAGGGTTTACTACATGACCGTGACCAGAGTTCATCTATTTATTTCAGGAAAGGTACAGGGTGTTTATTTCAGGCACTATACAAAGGAGAAAGCAGTTGAACTTGGATTGAAGGGTTGGGTTAAAAACCGTATGGATGGTAAAGTAGAAACGGTATTCGAAGGAGCTTCCGAACAGGTGAATGAGATGGTGCATTGGTGCCAGACAGGCCCTGCTCATGCTAATGTTACGAATGTACAGGAGGTCTGGGAAGAGCCAACCGGAGAAACCGGATCTTTCAGGATCAAGTATGATTGACCTCTCGATTTCGGTTTTGCAGAACCCTTTTATATCTCCTTTAATAATATCATGATGAGGCCAATAACATATGGATAAACTCATTATCTGCATTGACAGGGACGATGATATAGGATTCAAAGCCGGGGTGGCAAGTCCGGTAATTGGCAGGAAGAAAAACCTTGAAACGGCAGCAAAGCTTGGCATTGCCGACCCTGAAGATTCTGATACCAACACCATATACGCTGGTGTCAAGCTGTATGACCAGCTAAAGGAAGAAGAACTTGACGTTGAAATTATTTCAATCGCAGGTGACCGTGATGTTGGTCTGATTTCTGACATGAAAATAGCAGACCAACTGGATAAGATAATTAAGAAATACAAAGCACGAAGCGCCATTCTGGTCTCGGATGGGGCTGAGGATGAATCCATACTTCCATTATTACATTCACGGATTAAGGTGGACGGGGTCCACAGGGTGATTGTCAAGCAGAGTGAAAATCTGGAAAGTACATATTATCTGTTGAAGACAGCCTTCAATGACCCAAAGATATCACATACCTTCTTTGTACCCATAGGTTTGGGTGCCCTCATATATTCTGCTTTCCTGTTTGCAGGTGACCCGAAATACGCATGGTCAGCCATTCTTGGTGCCATAGGATTATATATGCTCTACCGAGGTTTCGGGTTCGACGATACTCTTGAAGAGTTCAAATCACAGTTGAAACATTCCCTTGTATCCGGTAAGTTCTCTATTATCACATATTCGGTAGCATTAATACTCACCCTGGCAGGCACAATAATTGGTGCCATCGAGTTCTGGGAATTCTACACCCGCACCGATATTTTTGTAGGAATTATCATACTTCTGATGGTATTTGTGAACCAGATTATCTGGTGGTACGTAGCTGCCGGCTGGATTGCCACCATTGGACGGATGGTAGATATTCACCTTGAAGGTCAGAACTATAAACGCCACTGGCCGTACCTGTTTTTCATGTTCTCATTGGGTATGTTGCTGTGGGGTGCCAGCACGTTCATTCTTTCAATGAGCCCTTCTGTTGAGGAATATTTCGTCTCGTCCGATACCGGTCGTAACCTCCTTGTGCTCTCAGTAGTGGGAGCCGTAATAGTCTCGCTCATAGGCATATGGATTTCAACGAGGACAGCTGATGTCATACCAGAAGCAGCATGAGATT
>DAOWEE010000280.1 GCA_030638625.1 Methanosarcinales archaeon | reverse complement strand
CTCTTATTATATCCTTCCGCAGCCCGCACAATCCCCTCGGCAGCATCCGCCACATAAATGAACTCCCGGGTGGCCTCTCCTGTTCCCCATACAACAATCTCACCATCACCATTTTTTATGGCATCAAAACACTTTTTAATCAGTGCCGGTATCACGTGGGAACAGCATGGGTCGAAGTTATCTCCCGGACCGTACAGGTTCACAGGCAGCAGGAATATGGAATTGAATCCGTACTGCTCCCGGTACGCTTGGGACTGCACCAACAGCATTTTCTTGGCCAGCCCATAGGGTGCATTTGTCTCCTCAGGATAGCCGTTCCACAGGTTATCCTCCTTAAAAGGCACCGGAGTAGACTTGGGATAACAGCAGATAGTGCCAATTGCTACAAACTTGTCAAGACCGTGCAGCCTACCCTGCTCCATTAACTGTACGCCCATCATAAGATTATCATAAAAGAACTTACCAGGATTTCGGCTGTTTGCGCCGATACCGCCCACCACTGCAGCAAGATGTATCACAACATCAGGGTCAGCATCCGCATACATGCGCTTCACTTCATCCATATTTACAAGGTCATAGTCCCTGCTTCTTGGTATGAAAATACCATCACACCCCCTATCATGCAGCTTCTCTACCACATACCCACCTAAAAATCCCGCCCCCCCTGTGACAGTAATCCTCTTACCCTTAAGGTACGACATAATCTTCATCCCTTTTGTGATTGGCATAACCATGCTGCCTCAGTTCTTCTTTTTTCAGGTCGGCATCAACCATTAATCGTACCAGTTCCTTGAACCCTACCTTCGGCTTCCATCCCAGCTTTTTCCGGACTTTGCCAGCATCACCAATCAGCACATCTACTTCAGTAGGTCTGAAATACCTGGAATCTATCTCTACATACTCCTGCCAGTCCAGGCCGGCATAGTCAAACGCTTCATCCAGAAACTCTTTTACCGAATGGGTTTCACCCGTGGCAATGACATAATCATCAGGTTCATCCTGCTGAAGCATCAGCCACATTGCTTCCACATAATCCCTGGCATAACCCCAGTCACGTTTAGCTTCAAGATTTCCCAGATAGAGTTTATCCTGCAAACCAAGCTTGATCTTTGCCAGTGCCATTGTAATCTTTCTGGTAACAAACGTTTCCCCCCTCCTGGGCGATTCATGATTGAAAAGTATTCCATTACATGCAAAAATGTTATACGCTTCACGATAATTTGCCGTCATCCAGTAAGAATACAATTTGGCTGCTGCATAAGGACTCCGGGGCCTGAATGAACTATTTTCGTTTTGGGGTGGTGGTGAATCGCCGAACATTTCGCTACTTGAAGCCTGGTAGAATTTTGTGTCTGCACCACTCTTCCTGATAGCTTCCAGAAATCTGGTGGTTCCAAGAGCCGTAATATCCCCGGTATATTCAGGGAGGTCAAAACTTACTCTTACATGGCTCTGCGCTGCAAGGTTGTATATTTCATCAGGTTGTGTATTGTAAACTAAATTAGTCAATTGACCTGCATCTGAAAGGTCTCCATAATGGAGGAATAACTTCCTTTTTTCTTCATGTGGGTCCATATATAAGTGGTCTAAACGTTCGGTGTTGAAAGTACTCGCTCTTCTTATGATGCCGTGTACTTCATAGTCTTTCTGAAGTAAAAACTCGGTTAGATATGACCCATCCTGACCTGTTATTCCAGTTATTAAAGCAGTTTTTACCATAGTTATATCGTCATATTATTAAGAAAATATATTACATTTCATATTAAAATAGATATGCATTAAATGTTTGTGATATACTAAAAATAGTTCTTATTATATATCAAATGTCAACCATTAAACTCTATTTCCGCCCATACTCATCATCAAACCGTACAATATCATCCTCGCCCACATACTCCCCCAGCTGCACCTCAATAATCTCCAGCGCAAACTTCCCTGGATTGGACAGCCTGTGCTTAATACCGGGCCGGATGAACGTACTCTCGCCCTGCCGCAGGTAGAACTGCTCCCCATCCACCTGCACGCATGCCGTTCCCGTGACCACCACCCAGTGTTCACTGCGGTGGTAATGCAATTGCAGGCTCAGGGTCTTATCAGGCAGCACCCGTATACGTTTGATCTTGTACCTCTCCCCATCTTCAAGTATGGTATACGACCCCCACGGCCTGTACACGGTCCGGTGCAGGGACACCCTCTCATCATCCCGCTCCTTCAACGCACCAACTACATCCTTCACACTCTGGCACCTGTCCCTGGGACAAACCAGTAGCGCATCAGGAGTATCCACCACAACCATATTTTCAACACCAATCAGCGAGACCACCTTGTTCCCGGTCGACTGGATAATATTACCGGTAGAATCCACAGAAGCATCATCGCAGCCGAACACTACATTCCCGACTTCGTCCTTATCGAACTCGTGGTACATAGCATCGAAATTCCCCAAATCACTCCATTTGATATCAAGCCCCACAACAGCAACACGGTCGGATTTTTCCAGGATACCGTAATCAATAGAAACTGAAGGAATCTCATTGTAGATATCATTGATATCTTTGTCAGACCCGAAAGCATTCCCTATATCCGGTGCATGTTTTGCCACTTCAGATAAGAAAACACCTGTATCCAGCAGGAACATCCCACTGTTCCACAGGTATCCCTCATCCACATACTGACAAGCCTCATCCAGACCCGGCTTTTCCTTGAATTCAGACACCTTATAGCCCGTTCCAACAACATCCCCTGGTTTAATGTACCCGTAACCCGTGTGGGGTGATTTTGGCACAATACCAAAAGTCACAAGGAATTCATGTGCCAGTTGCTCGGCACCGGCTATGGCATCCATGGCTTCAATGTCCATGACATGATCTGATGAAAATACGGCCACAACACAGCTACCGAGGCGCTTTTCAATCTCATGTATCCCAAAATATATGGCAGGCAAGGTATTCCTCCCCCGCGGTTCTATAAGCAGATTGTCTTTTGGAAAATCCAGTCCCAGCTCTTCCATCTGCCCCAGTACAAAGAACTTCTGGGATTCATTGGTCACCACAAATATCTCTGATATGTCAGATATCCTGAGACATCGTTTCACAGTTTCCTGGAACAACGAAGTATCGCCAAATTTCAAGAATTGTTTGGGATAATATTCCCTGCTGAGCGGCCACAGGCGTGAACCGGTGCCGCCTGCAAGGATTATGGATTTGATTGTAATCACCATTTTAAACAAATATACGTATCAATTATCCTGAAATATCTGCCCTTCAAACGCAAACACATCAGTATCCCCTTCCAACCACGCATCAGGGAACAGCCCCGCCTTCATACAGGTCTGGCCCAGGAACTCCTCAGCATCAAACCCATGCTCCACAGCAACCTGCGG
>DAOWEE010000284.1 GCA_030638625.1 Methanosarcinales archaeon | reverse complement strand
CATTTGCAAGTTTTTTCTTTACATCATCTGACAGGTCTGTCCTGCCCCTGGACACATCGACCAGGTCTTCCTGGAACGATTTGAACTCGTAACCCGACGGAATACCATAAAACCTGATACCGTAGTCCTTCTCCCCCAACACCACAATAGCAGGGATCTTCTTAACTCCGTAGGACTTTGCCAATTTTTCATCCTTGACAAAATCATGAATATCGGCCTTGATCTTTGGTGACATACCTGCCAACTCTTCCACCATACCCCTGGTATCAGCACAGAACTGGCATTCGTTCTCCTGGGTGAACATTATTAATTTTACGTTACCCTCAAGACCTTCATCCAGTTTTTTCCTGACTTTCTCTTTATCTGAGTCCTGTATCACTGCCATTAAATAACCTCCTGTTACTCCCCTGCAATTTATAGATTGTAATAGTTAAGATTAAAATTAATCCAATATCTAAACATCGATAGTTGCACTATACCAGTTTCAACTTACCCACGACCTTATCCAGTTTCTCAACTGCTGCCGGCCCTATACCCAGCACAGTAACGGTCCCTGGTGGAATCTGGGTTAACCCGGCATCTGTGATAAGGGCCGTGGACAGCCCCTCCCTGCGTGCCATTTCCTTCAATAGAAAAAGGTCCTGCAAGGTCCCGGTCTTGAGCACGACCTTTTTCTGGCCGTCCTTCATCCAGGCATCACGGTCATTCTTATCTGCAAAATCAGAGGCGGTTACGGCGGCATGTGCTACCTGTACTGCCAGTTTGCCCTTAGAAAGTTTAAGGTCGTCACGGGTGACGATGCACTGCTTGTATTCAGTCATTGATGAGCATACCCTTTTCATCGAATTTCAGAGAATCAGTTGTCCGTATGTGCCATTCTTCACCCAGCTTCAGGGCTTCACCCCTCTCAAAATCGCCAATCATCACATCCTCGTCAGTGACATCGGATATGGACGACATTGGAATAGATAGGTTCTCGGCTCCGTTCTTGAATACAAGATGTCCTGAATCTATTGAGATGGTCTCCCCGATTCTCTGACCATGCTGTACAACAAACTTGCAGAGTATATCTTTTTTTGAGAATTGAGTTTCATCATCCAGCACCTGCTCAGGTGTCGTGTCCGCCTGTGGGGCCACGTCCGGCGCAGCAGATTCATTTACATCCTTTTCAGCCACTGGGAGTGGGTGAGGTCTGGACATGGAGTGCCAGTCCAGGTCGTCATGTTTGTGTTCCCATTTGCTGCCCACCTGACGTGTCTGCTTTGTGTCGGCACTGTTATTTTCGGCTGCAGTATCCGAGGTGGAGGGTACATCACCGACCGCCACATTTTGCTGCACATCTTTACCAGCGGTACTTGCGTCTTCAGTACCACTGTGTCCAATCAGTTTTTTAAAAGTTTTTGTAATTCCCATCCTTTATCACTACCAGTGTTTTTGTTTCATATATTTTTCTTCCACGCCCAGAAAATCAATGGCTGAGGCAATAACGGCATTAGTAAATATGTATGAATTGATCTCAGAATATGACGGTCGCATCTGGTTCATCTTTGTGGTTGCAATCTTACTGGGCGTCTTGTCATGGAAAATACCCCTGTCATTTTCTAATACCGGTATGAAAATGATATTATCCTCATATCCCCATTCTTTCAGTTTTTCAACCATACCTGAACTTTCATTTACAGTAATAGGGAATACATCCACTCCCTTGCCGCGGGCTTTCATCGTTGCTTCCAGTATCTCACGAGTATCGCCGCTCCCGCTGATAGGGATATATACGTCGCCCCTGACAAAACTGGGCGTGGTGGCATCGCCTTTTATGTAGGCTTGTTGGCCCAGGTGTGCGATACGCATACCAAAAGCTTTTGCCACGAACCCGGACCGGCCCACACCGTCCACTATAAAGTGGCCGCGACGGTTCAGCAGTTTTTCGACCCATGAGCGCAGGTATTTCTTGTCAATGTTCTTGAGTAGGGTTGCATTCTCGATAAAATGCTCCATCTGCCGGTAATACAGTTTATTGTCCCCATCATCCAGTGCAGGGAGAACACAGTTTAGCAGGGTGCATAATTTCAGTTCGAACTCTGAACCCATTACTGCCAGTTCACTGGGTTTTTCCAGTTTTATATCTTCCATCAGGAAAGCGAAACCATTGTGTGCCTGAACCTTCTTAAAGGCAGGAGAATCACTTTTTGCAGTGATAAGTATCTCCTTTGCGCCCAGGTTATGTGCATCTTCAAGGTAATTAATGACACTTTCAGTGGTTCCGGAACCAGTGGCGGCTACAATCATGTTCGACCTGTCAGGGTCAAAGTAGCGCCTGATGGGGTCGTCCAGGGTGGCAGGGAACAACTGTTCGTATTTCAATAACTGGTGCAGGAAATCATATAATGCCAGGGCACTCCTGCCCTCTCCGATGCCGTATATGACCTTCTGTTTCGTATCAGCCTGATAGATGAAATCCCTTAATGCTCCTATCAATCCATCGATCTGGTCAGAAGGAATGTTTTTGAGTTGTTCGAGGAATTTCAGCTGGATATCAATTGAATCGTAAAACTTTGCAGTGGTCTTCATTTTTGTAATCCTTCAGTGTATAATAGGTTATTCTGTATTATAGTTGATTTTATTACATAAATATGATAATGTTTAAGAAGGCTTCAGACTTTTTAGAAAAACAATGGACCAATCAGAACATCCAAAGGTGCGTCTCAGGGATTTTATAGTCACAAGGGATGGGTGGGTATTTTCATCAGCCGATTACCATCATCCTGAAGGTGTCAGGGGTGTACTACGCTATGTACCCGACCCTGAAGGCCAGCGCACAGACGGCACCCGGAATTACAGGAAATACGATTTTGATGAGGCATACCAGTATATGGATATCCATAAACCTGAATGGGTTAGTGACGTCCATGTCATACCCTGGGACCAGGTCGAACGGGTATTGAGCCCACCGGACCGATTGGCTGAGATTTGGCAGTCTGACCCCAGGATTGAAGAGATTACCAGGACCCTGCTGGATGCTGGAATTCCCATGGACAGTATGGGGATAACCGGGTCATTCCTTCCCGGGGTGCAGATTGAGGGGTCGGACATTGATTTAGTGGTTTACGGCCCCCAGTGGTTCAGGGCCAGGGATATAATTGACAGGGCAAAGGATGACCCTACCAGTAATATCCAGCATCTGGATGAGGGTATGTGGGAACGTATCTACAATAAACGCATTCCTGAAATTGGTTTTGAGGAGTTCAAACTTCATGAGATGAGAAAGGGTAACAGGGGTATGGTGGGGGATACGTATTTCGACCTGCTTTTTGTCAGGGACTGGAACCAGGTCAATGAGCCCCTGGGCAGGGGTAAAGACCTGGCTCCTGAAACCATAAAGGCGGTTGTGACAGATGCACAACTGGCCTTTGACAGCCCTTCGGTCTATAAGGTAGACGATCCGGATATCGGATATGTGCTGTCTTAAAACCATGCCTATGCCGGGCAGGCGCTGGCAGGCGAGACCATAGAGGCCAGGGGTATGGTT
>DAOWEE010000350.1 GCA_030638625.1 Methanosarcinales archaeon | reverse complement strand
GCTATTACCAAGATGTATGGCAGAGTTGGGCTGGACAGGACTATTGAGTTGATGCGATCTGGTCTTGAGATTGCTGCCGGATATGTTGAAGAGGGTCTTGCCGTGGGTATGAAATCAGGCCGTCCCCATTATGAGGTCGAGCCTGCCCTGTGGGATGCTTCCAATGAGATACTGGTCTATGCTATGGAACTGGCTAACGATGCGGACTGTCCGATACAACTGCATACAGAAACCGCCACAGTGGAGGGCATAAGTGAGCTGGCGGGCATGGCACGTAAAGCCGGACTTTCCCCTGGGAAAGTGGTCAAGCATTTCTCGCCGCCCATGATACCTGAATTTGCCAGGTGCGGTATATGGCCCGGTGTGCTTGCAGGTAAAGGGATGATTGAAGAGGCATTGACACAGGGGAGTCGGTTCATGATGGAAACCGATTATATCGATGACCCCCAGCGTCCAGGTGCCGTGCTGGGTGCCAGGACCATACCCCGAAAGACACTTGCACTGGTGGAAGAGTGGGGGGAAGAAGTATTCTGGAAAATTCATAAGGAGAATCCGGAAAAGGTATATGGTGTTGAGATAGAACTCACCACAACCTAAATATAGAACTTCAAACATACAAAAATCGAATTCCGGTACTTAGTTAATTAAAATTGATTATTATTTCAATAAGGAGACTATTATATGGCAGCACAGTTAGGCGGTCAGCCAATAACTATCCTCAGACAGGGGACACAAAGGACTACAGGAAAAGAAGCTCAGAGAGGCAACATCATGGCAGCCAAAGTGGTCGCATCAGCAGTACGTACCACTCTTGGACCAAAGGGCATGGACAAGATGCTGGTGAATTCTGCAGGCCAGATTACCATTACCAATGACGGTGCCACGATTTTGGATGAAATGGATATTAAGCATCCTGCAGCCAAGATGGTGGTGGAAGTAGCCAAGACCCAGGATGATGAAGTGGGCGACGGTACCACCACAGCCGCTGTACTGACAGGAGAACTGCTGGATAAGGCAGAAGAACTCCTGGATCTGAACGTGCACAGTACTATCATTGCAAACGGATACCGAATAGCTGCTGTTGAGGCACGCCGTATCCTTGAGGGCATGTCAATTCAGGTAACTGAAGATGATGAAGATACTTTGGTCAAGATAGCTGAAACAGCCCTTACTGGCAAGGGTGCGGGATCAGCAAAGGACATTATTGCACCACTGGTGGTCAGGGCTGTGCGCTCTATTGCCGAGACCGATGCAAGCGGCAAGAAGACCGTAGACATTAAGGATGTAATGATGGAGCGCAGGGTGGAAGGTAGTGTGGATGATACTGAACTGGTAGAAGGGCTTATTGTTGACAGGTCCCGTACCCATCAGAGCATGCCTACCCGTGTTGACAATGCCAAAATTGCGATTCTTGCCACGCCCATTGATGTGAGGTCAATGGAATTCAAGAGTGAGATATCCCTGACAGGCACAACACAGCGCCGGGCTTTTGTTGAGCAGGAAGAACGGATGATAAAGGAAGTGGTGGATAAGGTAATCAACAGCGGTGCTAATGCAGTGTTCTGCCAGAAGGCTGTTGATGAAATGGCACGCCATTACCTGGCCAAAGCCGGTATATTTGTTATTCACAGGGTCAAGAAAAAGGACCTGAAACTGCTGGCAGAATCCACAAACGGGAAGGTTGTTACCAATCTGGATGAACTCACTCCTGATGAACTGGGCACTGCCGGTGTAGTTGAAGAAAAATTGGTTGGTAACGGCGAGATGATATTTGTGCGTGACTGTCCCAACACCAAGGTCATTTCCATAATCCTGCGCGGTGGTACAGAACAGGTAGTGGATAACCTTGCAAGGGCCATAAACGATGCCCTGCGTGTGGTAGGCGTGGTCATTGAGGACGGCAGGGTTGTGGCCGGAGGCGGGTCACCTGAGGTAGAACTGTCGTTGCGTTTAAAGGAATATGCTGCCACATTAAAGGGCAGGGAACAACTGGCAATCACTAAGTTCGCAGAGGCTGTTGAAGTAATCCCAAAAACACTTGCAGAGAACAGTGGTCTTGATTCTATTGATAAACTCGTGGAACTCAAAAGCAAGCATGAGGCTGGTGAGAAGAATACCGGGTTGAATGTGTTCGAAAACAGGGTAGAGGACATGACAGTTTCGGGTGTGGTTGAGCCGTTAAGAGTAAAACTCCAGGCCATTGATTCGGCATCAGAGGCGGCCAGCATGATACTGCGCATTGATGATATGATTGCTTCCAGTGGCAGTGATGGGCCGAAACAGGCACCTGGAATGAAGGACTACGCAGTATAAGGTAGGATAGGGGGTTGATACCCCCTCTCATATACAATATTTAAACAATGGTAATTCTTTTTAGACTATCACTGATGTTTATTTTAAAAGCTGAATAATTCGGAGTATCATGACAGACCACATACTTGAAACTGCCACCTCAATCTTAAATGAAGGCCCCATCTGCGACCACTGCATGGGCCGGATGTTTGCCAAACTCTCCACAGGATTGTCTAACGACCAGCGTGGAGCGGCAGTGAAATT
>DAOWEE010000084.1 GCA_030638625.1 Methanosarcinales archaeon | reverse complement strand
TGCCGGAATCCCTCCACCAATACTTCGGTCCAGTACATAAATGCCACAGGACAATATATCAGGAGCAAGTTGGGGCTCCGCAGTTTCAGGTTCAATGAACGTTTCCTGTTCTAAAACAGTTTCAGGCTCAGATTCGTACTCCATCAGGTCCATCTCAGATGATTCTGTTCCCTCCTCCAGAATGTCATCTATGGTATTGTCATAGACCAAGTCGTCATTGCTGTCGAATATATCATCTAGACCTGACATTGTCATATTTCCTTGGATTTATAATGCAATATCTATTTTGCAAACATATAAACCTTGTGCCATCATAATGCTCATACTCATCACCACTGGGTTGTGAATAGATTTTACATCCAATGAATAAAATGTAGAGAGTTCTAGAGGGACATTACGCCAACCCTGTTTTTGCTTCACAGCACTGCTATCGTGAACAGCAGGTATCCCAATGTAAGCATGACCGTGGCATGTTTCATCCCTGATAGCAAGCTACCTTCACCCATGACCCCTGCAATGAGTCCGGAACATACACCCTGGACTACTGCAGCATGGAAGAACAGTCGGTTGAAAACGTTCAAATCGAACGCCTGCATAAACCCTCCACCCTGCATACCCGATGCTTCCATCTGGTCTGCAGCATTTGACATTTCAGTAAGAAAAGTAGTCGAAATCACATATACTACTCCGATGAACACAGCAAATGAAATGTAAATAATCACGATATATATCAACATATTGACACTTCGTTCTCTGTTCATATCCTGCTCAAACAAAGCATCATTGGCTGCAATCATGAGCACTTCACCCACTTCACCACTTGATGAATTGGCCTTGGATATAAGGGTTATAGCCCTGACAACAGTATGGGTTCGAATCCGGTTAGAGAATCTAAAAAGGGATGCATTGACATCAAGACCCCAGTCCATATCTTTCCAGATCGTCCTGATATGCTTGCTCAGATATCCAATTTTAGATCTTGCCATAAGACCAATTGAATCCCGAAGTGCCATACCTGTCTGGTTGGTACTGGCAAGTTTCTTAAGAAAATCCGGTATAGCACCCTGTATTTTTCTTTCCTTGAACATTTTTGATTCATGGAAAATCGCAAGTGGTACTATCAACATGTAAATGGCATACACTATTCGATCATCAATAAAATCTATGAAATTCGGTGTAGATAGACCTTTGAACACGGATAATATAAGAAAAACAACTGCAATAGGTCCGGTTACTGCAAGAATGTTGACTGGTTTTTCCTTGATGCTTTTAAAGGGGTCCTTCAATACCTGCTTAAATGCCAGGGTACTTCTCGATTTAAGTAATGCTTTAGTCCTTTCATAATCAGGGTCATCTTCAGGGGGAAGTTCAACCTTCTCTGGAAACAATTTTGGCACTGGAAGAATTGGGGGTTCACCGGTCGCTCCTGGTGTCATGAGACCAATCATGAAGATAAACATGAATGAACCCACGGGCAGCATCATATACACTATAGCCTGGAGCATAATCATGGTATCAGAACCCATGACACTCATCATAACACCCATTATAATAATAAACAGGGGACCTGCTACAAAAGCGGTAACATAGGATTCTGCGATAAGTGCAAGAGTTTCCAGGAAACCTTTTTGTTCAAATTTTGCCCTCTGTGCGTATACTTCTGCCTTATCCCTGAAATAAAAAGGTATATCACCGCCACTGTCTATAACTGTAAGCAGGTTATACATCAGATCCTGAAAATTATTTGAGGGAGTAAGCTCACTGCTGTTATGCAATGCAATACGCAGGTCATTACCAAAATATTCCATATCCCTTAATATGACATCTACTTCCTTTGAGACTTCTCCATAAGTAAATCTGCTTTCACTGACAGACTTTAAAATCTCAATAACATTCATACCGCTCCTGCTCATCGCGAACATGAAAGAAACTGCAGGAGGGAGGTTACGGTCAATGCCACCTTTACGCTCACCAGCTATAATCATAGGATATAACAGGAACAGGATATACACAATCCCTCCAAATAGAAGTGACAGGAAGACGAATATTATTCCTCCAATAATCAGCTCCTTGAAATCAAGTATCCAGGCTATACTCGGGTCAAAAGTTAGGCTAGTGATCTTTTCAGGAAGACCTATAACGCTAATTAGAATAAACGCAACGAGCAGCCCGAACAGTGCACCAACAATACCGGCAATTATCGAATAGAATATAGTGTTGGACAGGTACATCTCGTATGACTTAGTAATACGAGCCTGCTTGAGCGTTTTCTGGAGCCCGGAATATTTTTCCTCCTGAGCCTTCATATTCTCGCCCAGAATGATGAACGGTATCATCATGACCTTATGTAAAAGGAACTGCATCCTGTGCGTAATAGCGTCCAGGTCCAGTCCTTTCTTGGTCACAGCTTCTTCTTCAGTCCGGGGCTCGTTATTCATGTCGTCCATTGCCTGCGCCACGATTAAAAAGTAAATTATTCAATTATCTTAAGCTTCCTTAGCACTTTCTCAGGATCAATGGAATATTCATAAATTACAGTAGATACGGTATTGTAATCAAGAATATTATTCCTTGCAAGAAAATCCATTATTTTTTCCCGGTAGACAAGTTCTTTTTTCAGATCTTTTTCAGTCCATGCCCGTTTGGTCATAATCTCGTTAAGTGCTTTTGATTCACCCACCCGCTGGAAAGTGTCTGTCATGGAGTCCCATTCAAATATCTCATTAGTACGTATATTCCTGGTGTGCGGGTCAATATCAGTGATTTCTACCAATTTCATGTTTCTCCTGACCCTTTTACCTTTGTGGTAAGTCTGGGACTGGATACAGATAATATTAAGAGCCTGTATCATGCTTCTGGGCACACTGATGGGTGGATTCTCTAACCTGTGAATTGCCGATGCTACAGAATCGGCATGCATCGTCGAGAACGTGGTATGGCCCGTGCTCATTGCCTGGAAGAGGGTCAGTGCTTCCTTACCCCTAACCTCACCTACAAGCAAATATTCAGGCCTCTGCCTGAGGGCACCCCTTAAAAGTTCATACATGTCAATACCGCCGCGTTCATCGGCAGTGAACGAATCCCTGGTAACTGCAGGAATCCAGTTGACATGTGGTAGTTTCAGTTCGCGGGTATCCTCAAGAGAGATTACCTTGGCTTGCCTGGGAATAAACAGGGCAACAGCGTTTAAAGATGAAGTCTTACCTGAAGCAGTACCGCCTGCAAAAATCAAGCTCTTATTATTTTCGATGCACAACCACAGGTATGCCATGGTCGCTGCATCGAATGTTTTCCAGTTTACAAGGTCTATTGGTGATAATGGTACGTCCGCAAACTTCCTGATTGTGAAAGTACCACCGTGTGCCGTAATATGTGTGCTCAGGGTCATTTGAATCCTTGAGCCATCCGGCATGGTAGCATCAATCATAGGCTCGGCTACTGAGATGTGTTTTCCACTACGTTGTGCCAGCTTTATAATGAATGAGTCAAGCTCATCCTCGTTGAACACCACATTGGTGGCAATATTGGTATATTGTTTATGGTACAGATATACAGGAGTGTCATGCCCGTTACAAGAAACATCTTCAATCCTATCGTCTTCCTGTATGGCATCTATGTACCCGAATCCGACAAAATCACGTTTCACGAAATATAATATCTTTTCCATCATTATTGGTGTAAGGTCGATATTATAATCACGGACCAATTCCTTGACCTTCCTGGTCAGAACCATATTTTTATCAGATTCAGGTATAACATCTTCTACCAGCAGTACATCCCTTAATCGGTCTTTGATTTCTTTTAAGAATAGGTCTTCAAAACGGGACAATTTTGGCTCTACTACATAGTATATATTTTCTTTAAGCTCAATGTTGTTTAGGATTACCACGAAAGCAAAAGGCTCATTCACCCAGTACCGTTCTATTTCTTCGTGCCCGTCAAGCCCATCAAATGTTACTAAAGGGCCGTGAAGGTCTGGGTCATAATCTTCAAGTTCATCAGTGTCTTTGGAAAGATAATCTTTTAGGCGATCTATGAGAGAAACTGATTCTTTCTCTTCCATCGCCCATTCATGTCTTTCTTTTATTGACTTGATTCTCGCTTCAACATCACGGGACAGCCGTTCTTCGATGATGTCTTTGACAAGTTCTCTCTCTTCAACTGGTTCATCGCCCCTTGCTGCTTCCTTGGCTGATGTGTCACCGCGATCCTCTATTTTTTCTTCCAGAATTTCTGAAAGCTCACTCGTTCCACCCCCCAGCCTTTGCATCAGGTCGGACGTTTCGATGTGTTCGTCCCCAGTTTCAGTAGTTTTACCCCCCCCCCAGATCTCTTCACCATCTGCCGGCACAATATCTTCAATTTTCAAAAAGTCCTCATCTTCCTCAATGAGGATTTCTTCTTCAATAGGGGTTTCTGTTTTTTCTGGCAGTATCTTCTCTTCGTCCTTTGCAGTTTCAACTTTTTCTTCTTCAGGAGCTTTTTCCATTACTTCAGTTTCACTGCCCAGTACGTCTAAATTATTCGATTTCAATTGCTGGATTCTTGCAAGAAGGTTGCTCACATCAGGGGAGACTTCTTCTTCAGTCCCTTCAGTTTCTGTAGTCTGATTCTTCAGTCCCTCAAGGATGTTAGTTAATCGATTAATATCCTCAGACACATCTTCCAGTTCCGAGTTCTTATCGTATGCACTGTAAAGTCTTTTCTTGAAGTCATCCACTTGTGGCGAGTCAATTTCAGAATATTCAACAAAATCTTCTTCCAGCTTATATAGCGTGGCAGATTGTTGACCGTGTTTTTCAGAGCGTTCCTTTATGTTTTCAGTTAATTCGTCAGCATTTAAAGAAGGATTCTCTTCAAGTAGTGAATCTACAAAATCTTTGATGTCATTATCATCTGGATTTATGAAACTTTTCAGAAATTGTTGTATCTTTTTCTCCATGGTTTTATCCATTTAATCCCTTGCAAAAATTGGGTGAATTAGCTCAAGGTAATATTACCTCGAGCTATTCAACATTGGTGTATTTTGAGACTAATTTATTATATATCTAAATCTTCAATCTCTTGAAATCATCAATGTCCTGTGCCAGACGAGTGAGCTCATCATCGGTCAAAGCCATTCTGTTTCTGACATCTTTCAGTTCTCTTTCCAATTGCTTAATTCTGACATTCATCAGATACAATAAGAAAAATGCAACAATCAGAACTATTACCAGAATTATTGTTATTATTGTGCTATCTGCCATTTTACTTGCCTCCGAACAGTACCCTTGCTAATCGTCCAGTAAATCCTTCTCCAGCTCCAGGTAATTCCTCTTCAGGTTCAATGAATTCAGTGCCTGATATATAGGCTGCGATTCGTTTGAACGCAATAGCTGCAGGGGAATCGGGTGTTTTAACTACAATAGGTGTCTTGAATGCAGCAGACCGCCTGACATTTGCATCTTCTGGCACCATGTCTATTACATCTACTCCAAGTAGGTCTGCTACCTTTTGATTATTGATTTCAGTCCTTTCCATTCCGGCCCTATTTAATATTGCTCCCCCAATATCTCCTCCAAGCATTTCAGTCAATACCTTTGTTTTCAAGGCATCAGCCATGGATGAGAGTTCAGGATTGACAACAAGGATGACCTTATCGGCAATAGCCAGTGGTATTACACCATCTTTACTGATTCCGGCCGGTGCATCGATAAGCATGTAATCCACGCCTTCAATGAGTCTTGCCATGACCTCCTGTAGTTTTTCAGGGTCAGAGTTCTGGAATCCCTGGAGGGATATACCACATGGGACAACCATTACGCCACCGGGGCCTTCATATACTGCCTCGGAAACATCTGCTTTTCCACCAAGTACTTCGTGTAAAGTGACCGGACTTTTTTCAAGACCCAATAAAAGTCCCAGATTAGCCATACCAATATCGGCATCGATTATTATTGTTTTTTTACCCAGAAGGGATAGTGCGGTACCTAGATTAACGGTGGTAGTAGTTTTCCCAGTACCACCCTTTCCAGACGCAATTGTATACACTTTTGCTGCCATATTCATTCCTCAGATTCTGTAGATTGATTGTTATTTCTCTAATGCATATACTATTTAAAGATAATTGATGATGTGTTATGTTCTCGATTTTTTAAAACATTTGTGACGTCACAGATTTGACGTTGTGATGTTTTTTAAAAGGAAATAAATTCCAATATACTTGATGTTTAACTTAACTGTGAGCCATTAGAGATAATGCTTTTGATGTTTCGTTTAATTATTTTTCATTACTAAAACTCTATTTACATTGTTATGATTATGATGACTTATATATTTATCGCACCTTATAATTTAATGTCGAGTCCTGGCACTTCTTGTACTTGTTGTTTACATTTATTTTTTTAGCGATATTTTCTGCAGGAAACAAAAAAGTTTCAGGTAATTATTTATAGTATTATGTACTGATTTGTGTATGGTTCTCACAAAACCATAGAATTCCAGAGGGTTCGAATAATTTTCAGAAATGTTCATTTGTTTTGTGGAAATTTGAGATTTCACAGTACTGCTACGTGAAATGCAAAAATGAAATGTATATATGTATGAACTTATACTGATAATAAATGGGTGAAAGAGTATGACCGTAAGTCTGAATTTTTTTAAACAATATCACAGCAATATCGTGAAAGCACTGGGTAAAGACGCAAAAAAGGTCAATGCAAAAGTGGGTTCAATAATGGCAGACAAATGGTTAGTATCGGAACATGCTGACCTGCAGGATCCTAAGAATTTTAAGGACGAATTTGAGAATTACCTGCTGAACGAACTTGAATTCGCAAAGGAAGTAGATGTTGATATGCAAAGCAATGACTTGAATATCACAGTAAAAGGATGTGCAATCTGTCACGGGAATGAAATACTCAGGCAGGAAGGTATGGAGACAGCCTGTCCAATTGTTCAGACTTCTAAGTATGCTGTGGTTAAGGGCCTGAAAAAGAATGTAACAATGAAGGGTGTAGACAAACCTGGTGTTGTGGGCGATTGTATCATCAGGTTTGAACTGCAATAAGAATATATTATTTACAAGTTTACATAAGTTGCCGGTTCAATAATGTCCATACAATTGTTGTATTGGCAGCATTTTATTAAAATATTCTATCAAATGCACAATCCCAAACGCAGTGTTTGTTATCTCTTTCGACCTACTTTTCGAGTCCCTATATAGACCCTAAAAATCGGTCTGAATTATTTTACAAGGTTCCTAAAGCATTTCTGTAACATATCTTAAGATTTGTAAAATATAGATATGATAATTAGCATAATGAGTATTATCAGTATAAATAAATTGCTATAGATATATATACTATGAATATTTAAATATAATTGGGGAATTGGTCATGATTCAAAGTAGATATAGTTTTACAAATTTGGTAATAATTATTAAAACTGCCGTTGTAGTATCATTTGTACTATGTTTTGTTTCAGTGGGATCTGCAAATATTGATATATTACACATGGGTGAACCATATCCGGTGGTTGTAGCTACTGGCAGTTATATTGTCGTTCCTGGTTCCGTTTGTGTTGACGATATCAATAAGGATGGTTTTGGGGAAATAGTAGTCGAAAAGTACAATCGTCTTATTTTGTACAATCATTCTGGTTCAATATTATGGTCGGTTCCATTATCAAACGGGCATATGATGCCTCCGAGAATGCCAAGTCCCGTTGCTGGTAATATTGCAGGAGACAGCAAACTTGAAATCGTATTTGGTGACAAATATTCCAAAAAATTATATGCCTGGAACAGCAATGGAACCCTTGTATCTGGTTTTCCAAAGATTCTTGGTGGCAGCATATTTTCAACGCCTGCTCTGGCTGACATAGATGGGGATGATTATCTTGAGATTGCTATTGGATGTGACGGAAATCTTGTATATCTGGTGGACGGGAATGGAATTGACATTCCAGGCTGGCCTGTTTACGTAGGGGGCATGGTGCGTTCACAACCTTCTTTTGGCGACATCGATAATGATGGGGAATATGAAATAATTGTGAATTCATGGGACCAAAAAGTATATGCTTTTAACATAAATGGTTCTACCGTTCCTGGGTGGCCACAGTCAATTTCACAATTTGGTGTATCATTTATATATAGCTCGCCGGATGTCGGTGATATTGACAATGACGGTATTGATGAAGTTGTGGTAGCTACAGCTATTCAGGGTAACATACGCGGGGGGAAGGTAATAGCATTTGATGGAAATGGTTCTGTTTTATGGACCGCCCCGACATGCTTAAACGCATATTGCTCTCCGGTAATTGGCAATATCGACTCAGACCCTGCCATGGAGATTGTCACAGGTGACGTCTTCAAAGTCTATGCATTTGAGCATGACGGTTCATTAAAGTGGAAAAGTATGAATGGAGATAATGAGGTATATTCGGCTCCATACTTGATAGATGTCACAGGCGACGGTATTCAGGAAGTTTTTGCTTCTAAAAAAAATGGTGGAATATATGGGTGGTACGGCAATGGGACTTGCTTCATGGAAGAATATGCAGGAGGTAATAATATTCGTGGTTCACCAACTGTGTATGACATTGATGCCGATGGTGTACAGGAATTAATTATTGGAGTAGGTTCGGGTTATATTAATGCATGGAAAATTTTCAATGATAGTAATTATGACATATATTTACTAATGATGGATAAAACGCCTCCTAACATTAACGTAGAGGGAGTGGGGGATGGGGCGTCCTATAATGTTAATGTCACTCCTGTCATTGAAATAATTGAAGATAACCCCAATATCCATTCAATAACTCTAAATGGTTTTTCATATACCAGCGGTACGGCAATCTCTGATGAAGGATTCTATACCCTGATTGCCACGGCTGAAGATAAAATGGGCAATAATGCATCCATGACCGTGAACTTCACAATCGATAAAACATTGCCCCAAATAAATGCAACTATTATTACTTCTCAAAATCCTAATGGCTGGTACAATAGTGAAGTAGTGGTTCAATTTAATGCTTTTGATGAACTATCAGGGATTGATTCAGTCACGCCCATTATCACACTATCATCTGAGGGGGCATCCCAATCTGTAACAGGTAATGCCACTGACCTTGCCGGAAATACTGCAACTTTTACGGTATCGGGAATAAACATTGACATAACTCCACCTGAAATCAACGGCGCTCCTGCAATTTCACCCAATGCCCATGGCTGGTACAATAGTGAAGTTGTGGTTCAATTCAATGCTTCTGATGAACTATCAGGAATTGATTCTGTCACACCCGCCATCACAATTTCTTCAGAGGGCATATCACAATCTGTAACAGGTACAGCGACT
>DAOWEE010000187.1 GCA_030638625.1 Methanosarcinales archaeon | reverse complement strand
GTTTTCAGTCAATCCTGACATGCTTTCGCTGCTGGTAATCTTCCAGTGCCTGTTTCAGTTCATCAGAGAGCGTTTGCGCCTCTTGCAGGTTTAATTTCAGCACAGCCTCATCCTCACCGTGGCGCACCACCAGCCTGACCCTGTTACGTTCCAGTTCTACAAGTATTTCCCTCAATTCCTCACCCCATTTAAATTTTCATAGCTACCGGGATATTGTCAATCACATCAGTGGCTAACAACCCCATTCCCAGTTCCTCATAAACCATATCCCCTGCCCGCCCGCAGATGTATGCCGCCGCCGCTGCAGCTTCAATAGCGCTATTCCTGGCAAACAAAGCACCCGTAATACCTGCCAGCACATCCCCGGTACCGCCAACGGTCATGCCTGGATTACCAGTACGGTTGACCCTGGCGCCCTGGCCGTTAGAAATCACATCCTCTGGCCCCTTGAGCAACACAACCGCACCGTTCTCGGCTGCGAATCTGTTGACCATGCTTACACGCTTATCAGGTTCAGTGGACACCTCATCGCCCGACAGTACCTTGAATTCACCAGCATGAGGCGTGACTATCATCTCGCAGCCGTACCGGCTCAGCGGCATCTCCAGCGCGGCCAGCCCGTCAGCATCCACCACAACCCGGCTGCACATCGGCAGAATCTCCCTGACGGCAGATAGTGTTTCATCATCCCTGCCCAGCCCCATGCCAATCACTACCACGTCATGAGCCTGTATAAGCTCTTCCAGGACGGGTATATCCTGCATGTGCAGGCGTTTCTTTGACAATTTCCTGACAATCAGGTTCGGTGAATAGGATGCCACAATACCGGCAACACTCTTCGGGACTGCCACGGTCACAATATCAGCACCTGAGCGCAGTGCCGCCATACCTGAAAGGGCCGGCGCACCAGTATATGCACCCCCGCCGATAATCAGCACACGCCCAGCCTCGCCTTTGTGGCTGTCAGGCCGCCGGCCGGTCACCAGTTTCAGGTCACCGGGGCCCACCATGATTTCGGCTTCGGGCGGGATGCCAATGTCTGCCACTGCAATCTCTTTAATGTATTCCTCTGCGCCCTTCTCGAATAGACCTGGCTTAGGTAGGTGGAAAGTAACCGTCACATCAGACTTGACCGCCTTTTCGAACTCACCACCGTCAGGGTCCATGCCAGAGGGGACGTCTACACTGACCACTTTAGCATCCGAACCGTTTATCAGGTCGATAGCAGTGGTCTCAGGTTCCCTTATGTCCCCCCTAATACCGGTGCCGAAAATTGCGTCCACTATCACATCACAATCTTTGAAATATGCAGGGTCCAGTCCTGATACGTCAGTCACTTCAATGACAGGTATGCCAGTGCTCTTGAGAATAGAAAGATTCCTGGCAGCTTCAGGTGTCTTGACATCACCGGACTTGCCCAGAAGTAATACCTTCACCTCATAACCGGTCAGGTGCCTGGCCGCTACGAATGCATCTCCCCCGTTGTTGCCACGGCCAGCCACTAGTAATACCCGCTCCCTGGTAGGAAGGTTCATCACTTCGGCAGCCACTGCCGAACCTGCGTTCTCCATCAACTGAAGCCTGGACAGTCCCAGATATTCGCAATTAGTGTCCAGCGCATCCATCTGTCTGGAAGTAATGGTTTTCATGTCTGAATTTCCCCAATGTTACTTAATTAATGTTTATAGGGCATGATATAAATTAATTGTTTATTTCCGTTTCTGGTTAACCAAAGACAAAACCTATTTATTCATGTAATTAATTTCAACACTAAATCTGAAATGTATGAACATGGAGTACTTTGATGCATCTTATAATAACAGAAAAACACAACACTGCGAAGCGTATATCTGAAATACTGGCCCCAAAAAAACCAAAGCAGGTGAGGATTAGCGGGGTTGATACCTACCAGTGGGATGGTACAACCGTGATGGGACTAAGTGGTCACATTGTCTCAGTGGATTTTCCTAAAGAATATAACAACTGGCAAAAAGTTGACAGCCGTGAACTGATAAACGCCGAAATAATCACATCCCCAACCCAGCGCAAGATAGTGGCTGCACTTCGCAAACTTGGCAAAGAAGCAGACCACGTCACCATTGCTACTGACTTTGACCGTGAAGGTGAACTTATCGGGGTAGAAGCCCTGCGCATTGTTGAGAAGGTCAACAAGAAAATACAGGTCGACCGGGTACATTACAGTACCATTACCAAAACAGAGATACTCAATGCATTTGAAAACCTCAACCCCGTAGATTTCAACCTTGCAGCAGCAGGTGAGAGCAGGCAGGTCATTGACCTGATATGGGGTGCTGCGCTCACAAGATACATCTCCACCACTGCCGGCAGGCTGGGCAATCTGTTCCTGAGCGTGGGCCGGGTCCAGACTCCTACTCTTGCGCTGCTGGTAGATAAAGAACGTGAGCGACTGGCTCATGTATCCCGGCCGTACTGGGAAATAATGGCTACACTGGCCGAAGGCATCGAGTTCGAGGCTAAACACAAAGCCGGACGTATATGGGATGAAAACGATGCTAAAGGGAGATTCAGCAAACTGGGAGATACTGCTAAAGTAATTGACCTCAAAGCGAAAGAAAGAATCGACCAGCCGCCAACGCCGTTTAATACGACCGAATTTATCAGGGCAGCCAGCAGTATCGGTTTTACCCCTTCCAATGCTATGAGGATAGCAGAGTCCCTGTATATGAACGGTTTTATTTCATACCCCAGGACCGACAATACTGTCTATCCGGCAAGTATTGACCTGAGGGAACTTATCAAGAGTCTGGGTAAGGGCGTATTCAAGCCTTACGTGGAAACCCTGCTGGAACAAAATGAATTGACACCTACCCGTGGTAAAAAAGAGACCACTGACCATCCCCCGGTCATACCTGCTACCTTTGTTGCGCGTTCCAAACTCAAGGACGATGAATGGAAGATTTATGAAATGGTAGTGCGACGCTTCTTTGCCACTTTTGCTTCCACAGCCAAATGGAAGACCATGCAGGCATTGTTCGACATCTCAGGAGAGGAGTTCAGGGCCAGGGGCGCAAGTCTGGTAGAAGAAGGATGGCGCTGGTACTATCCGTATAATAAACCCGAAGATATGATACTGCCCGACCTTGAAGTGGGGCAGGTACTTTCAGTTGTGGATAAGCAACTGGTGGATAAAGAGACCCAGCCGCCGGGAAGGTATGGACAGGGGAGGCTCATCAAAGTTATGGAAGACCTTGGACTGGGCACCAAATCCACCAGGCATGAGATAATTTCTAAACTTTATGGCCGGGCATACGTGCACGGCAACCCTTTGCAGCCTACAAATACTGCTATGGCAGTGATAGGGACACTGGAAACTTATGCAGACACCATCACCAAACCTGAAATGACTGCAACACTGGAACGGGAAATGGACCTCATAAGCGAGGGCAACAAGACCGAGGATGAGGTAGTGGATGAATCCAGGGTGATGTTAAGTGCGGTATTCGATGACCTTAACAAGAACATTGAAAAGGTTACCGAAGAGTTGCGCACCGGTATGCGTGAAGATAAGATTATCGGCACGTGCGAGAAGTGCGAGAGCGACCTGATAATCAGGCGTTCAAAGAGAGGGGGACGGTTCATTGGATGTACAGGTTACCCTGATTGTGACTTCTCACTGCCGCTGCCCAAGAGCGGGCAGATTGTGGTTACAGATAAGATTTGTGAAAAACACAATATGAACCATATCAAGATTATCACTAAAGGCAAGCGGCCATGGGATTTAGGCTGTTCTTATTGCAATTTCATTGAGTGGCAAAAAACACTTAAGGATAAGGATAATACTGACGAGAAAAAAAAGTAATATGATACAACGCTTTGGCAATGGAGACCCTGTACGTCTATTTGTTGCGGGTTTGCACGGTGATGAGTGGGAAACTACATCCACCTTACTTGAACAGCTCTCCCCACCCAAAACCGGGACCCTACTTCTTATGCCAAAGGTTTCTGATAATGAATACCTGAGCACGCTGGACAGGGATTACTACGTAAAGTATGCACCCCACCTTCGTGAGGCCATTGTGACATATAAGCCGCCAATTTACCTGGAACTCCATTGCTATTCAAAGGAAAGTTATCCGGCCCTGATTGGGGATGGCAGGTTTGAACGCTATGGTGTGCCTGCATATATTGAGATTGAAGCCGGGATATTGATGGGTTCGGTATCACCCCGAGTGAGGACTGATTTTTTCACGCCTGATAATTTGTGCGTATCATTCGAGATGCCAAGGAACCCGTCAGAGCAGTCCCTGAGTGTTATTCGCAGTCTGCTGAATGTGGTTAAGGAATGCTGGAGCCGCCAGGGGTTTGTGGCTTATATGTCACATCATTATCCTGAACAGACTGCTGTAGCTGTTAAGAATTATTTGCAGTTCTACGGGCACCTGTATTAAAGCGACAGAGTGCCAAAATCCAGTTATGCAGCTAATAGAACAGATGCAACTACAAATCTGTGTAAATCCGTGAAATCCGTGTCTTTTTATATTTTCAGACACAGATTCCACTGATTTACACAGATTTTACCTGAAGTTGGTGTCAAGAAATACTTGTTTTTGGAACTGTGTCCATCATGGCAATATGCGGATTAAGCAAAATAATATAATGCTTTGATACTATTATAGGCTCAATTCATGGAGTAGAATACAATGAAGGGAAATGTTTGGAAATTTGGAAACGATATTGATACTGATGCCGTCATACCTGGCAGGTATCTTACCATTAACACACCCGACGAACTGGCAGAGCATGCCTTTGAGGGTGTAAGACCAGAATTCGCCGGTGAGGT
>DAOWEE010000247.1 GCA_030638625.1 Methanosarcinales archaeon | reverse complement strand
GCGGTCAGGGTGGGTATCAGGTGGAATTGCTGGAATACGTGTCCTATGGTACGCCGTTTCAGGTTTATTATGGCTTTTTTGGACATCTTTGCCACATCCTCTCCCTTGATACAGACCGTACCAGTGGAAGGAGTATCCAGCAGGCCCATGATATTGAGCAGTGTGGTCTTGCCGCTACCGGATGGTCCCATGATGGATATGAATTCCCCGCTTTCAATGTTCAGGTCTGTTTCATCAAGTATGGTAATGGCTTCATTGCCCAGATTATATGACCTGGTGACGCCCGAGAGTGTTATCACATCAGACATCCCTTAACACCTCCACCGGGTCGATGTCAAGCGCACGCCTGGCCGGGAGGTAGGCTGCAGCCATACAGATGAGCATGGAGACAACAATCACCTGGGGCAGCAGGCCATACAGGGGATGTACCACTGAATCAAATAGCATGGGCCCGAACAGCATGGCTGCTAACGTTCCTCCGGCAAATCCAATGACTCCGCCAATAAACCCGATGATGGTCCCCTCCAGCATCACCATGAACGTTATCTGGCCGTCACTGGCGCCCACTGCGCGCATGATGCCTATCTCTTTGGTTTTATCATTGATAGCTGCCAGCATGGTGGATGCTACGGTCATTGCACTGACCAGAAGCGTTACCAGTGCCACCGCCATTGCAGATGATTTGGTCTTTGCAATCATCGCCATTTCACCCATAACTATCTGGCTGATAGCCCGTGCTTCCACACCAGGGACGGCACCCTCTATCTGGCGACTCATCTCATCCACCGGACAGTCATTACACAATGCCCGGACCTCTGCAGTGCTAATCAGGCCAGGTCTTTCGAGCACGTCCTGTGCATCGTGCAGGTTCATAATAATAAATGCATCTTCAGCGGCTCCTGTACCGTCCAGTACACCGCTAACTGTGAAATTTCGCGAGTGGCCATTATTAGCCATAAAAACATCTCCTGCTTTAAGTTGGAGATTTTCTGCAATATCTGTGCCCAACAATACTTCTCCTTCCCCTGGCCATTCACCGTCAATCTTCCACCAGGGTTTGAGACGGCTCTCTTGCGTGGAATTGATACCTAAAAGAACTGCTTTCGTGGTGTTGATTTCTATAATCCCGTAAAGTTTTGGAGCTACTACTGCAATGTTAGCTTTGTTTTCAATTGTTTGAATGAATTCCAGATCAGATTCGTTGATATAATTGTCTCCTGTAGAGAGTGTGCCTAATGTAGTGGAACCGGCAAGCAATGATACCTGCTCTGTCTTGGGTTTAATTATAATGTTAGCGCCGTATTTAGATGCCTCATCCCAAAGTCCGTCCTCAGCGGCCGAAAAAATAGTTGTAATGGCAGCAAAGGCAGAAACTGCTATAGCTACACTCAACAGTGCCAGCAAAAGTTTACCTTTACGCCTCGTCAAATCTTTTACAGTTATTGTAAACATTGCCATGGCTTTACAATAACTGCAAAAGGATATATAGTTTACGACGAGTGTAAACTACTTTTGCAGTATTTGTGCAGGGTATCGATGACTTAAATACCTAAACCAGCTGGCTTATTGTCTTGTCAAGCCTGGAATCATCGGTCAAGGTAGTATACTTCTGGATAATATATCCATCATCGTCGATGATCACTATGGTGGGCACAGTCTCAATCAGGTAATCGCTCATGGCCTGCCTGGATGCCATGTCATTGACCGGGTAGGTAAGTACTACCAGGCTGCTACCGTATTTTACCTGAAGGTTATTCAGGTATGACGCCTGCTGCTGGCACGGGGCCCCGCCAGGATATAAAAAGAACGCTACTACTACCTTGTTGTCTGCAGCGACTGCATTGTTAAGGTACTGGTCACTTAGCGGAGCCGGGCCCAGGTTTGGTAATGGCTCATTGTCTGTACATCCTGATAGCAATATGGCAGAAACTGTGATTACCATTAATAGAATCCATGTCGTTTTCATTGTTACGTCCTCATTAAAGTTGATTTCTTAGTACTTGTACGGGCTAAAGTGTGTTGAAAGAATATATAGTTTGTTACAGTTGATACTAAAGCATACACAATCATAAGAACAATAACAGTAGGATAATATATTATCAAATCATAAAAACCAGACAGAATGCCGGACTCAGTGCTTATGACCTATAATAATCACCTCATAGCCCAGTATGCCCAGCTAGCTATGATACTGGAAGTATGTGCCACCCCAAAACCTGGTAATGTGGACAGGGACCATAATTATCCTGACACCCATTTTGAACATTTCCTGGCTTCGGCTGTAAGTGTCTACCCGGTGCTTGAGCAGGCGTCGCAGGACAGCGAGGGAATAGGCGGCTACATTCATAGGGCCGTGCTTGAGAGCGGTAAGTGGCAAAAGGGCGGGAATACCCATTTCGGTGCGTTTATGGTGTTAATGCCGCTGGTGATGGCGGCGGGAAAACTGATTGACAAAAGCGATGGCAGCCCTGCAATATTTCCTGAGCTGAAGCAAAATACCCTGGAACTGGTGCAGAATACCACTGTGAAGGATGCTATCGAGATATACCGGGCTTTTTCCAGCGCCGGGGTGAAGGTTCAGGACGTTTCTGAACTTGACCTGAACGACCCGGCATCGATTGATACCATCATGAGCAACGGCACCACGCTGTACGAGTTGATGGAGATATCATCTTCTTATGATATGATTGCAAGGGAATGGACAGCCGGGTACCCACTCACCTTTGAATGTGCGAACAGTATTCTTGCGAAAAAAGAAATAATGAGTATCAATGATGCAGTGGTGTGGAGTTTTCTGGAAATACTCTCTAAGAACCCCGACACCTTTATCCAGATAAAGTTCGACGGCCCCACTGCTGAAAAGGTATCTGCGCGGGCAAAGCATATTGTGAGCATTATTGAAGATTCAGGGTTTGATGGGGCAAAAAAAGATATCCGCGCCTTTGATGAAGAATTGCTTATGGCTGGCATTAATCCCGGTTCCACTGCAGACATAATGATTGCCGGGCTGTTCGTGGCATTGATGGGG
This sequence comes from Methanosarcinales archaeon, assembly GCA_030638625.1. Lineage (GTDB taxonomy): Archaea > Halobacteriota > Methanosarcinia > Methanosarcinales > Methanocomedenaceae > Methanocomedens_B. The sequence goes on along the minus strand of DAOWEE010000247.1, from coordinate 4,029 downwards.
GGACTGGAAGTTTGACAATGGAACTGGATAGGTACGGTTTGTGGGAAGGTATCAATGAGGTTATTGTGACAACAGTTTCATCTGAAGGGAAACCCAATGCTGCGCCTATAGGTGTAATCAGGCGTGACGGTAAACTTATGGTCAGGGTGTTTAATGGTTCGCAAACTTATGTCAATGTAAGGGATACAGGACTGCTGGCAGCCAATATGGTTTATGACCCGGTACTGTTCGTGCGTTCAGCATTATCTGATGTGGGTGAGGATGTATTTGAATTCATAAAGACAGACAATGGCGAGGATTTTCCGGTGATAGCAGATTGCAGTGCCTGGATGCTTTTTGAAGCAGAACACAACAGTGGGGACAGAGTACTGGTCGCAGAATTATGTCCCGTAACCGGGACTATCAGACATCAGGAGATAAGACCGGTGAACCGTGCCTTCAATGCTGTCATTGAAGCAGTCGTTCTCGCCACACGTTACAAGGTTTTTAAGAATGAAAATTATTTATTGCAGATAAATTCATATAGGAATACAATATATAAATGTGGAGGGAGTACGGAAAAAAAAGCTTATGACCTTATATTCAGTTTATTGTAATTGAGGTTTTTAAACGTGAACGTCCTATAATAAGTATGAGTTATGAAAATATATTTAGATATAATTATATCAATTGACATGAAAGTCAAATAAAAAAGGTGGAAATAACTTGACTACAACAACTGAAATGCTTCAGGAGATACTTTCAAACCTGAAAAATCTGGGGAATGTAGAGGCATGTGCCATAGCTAGTCGGGATGGTCTACTGATGAGTTCAGAAATGCCTGGGAGTGTAGTAGGTGAAACTTTTGCTGCTATGTCAGCTACCATGCTGGGTGCTGCTGAAACGGCTGCATCTGAACTAGATAATGGATTACCTAGCCGGGTAATCGTTGAATCGAAGAACGGCAAATTGATTTGCATGGGTGCAGGACCCAAAGCACTGCTGGTTACTATGACAGCGTCAGATGCGGGACTGGGATTAATTTTACTGGAACTTGATAAGGCAGTCGAACATATAAAAGAAATACTTTAGTGATTATCATGAAACATGTAATATCAGGGATTTCCGGACTTGATGAAGTACTCGATAAAGGTTTTACCAGGCCATCCACTGTTCTGGTAGCAGGGGTCATGGGCACAGGCAAGACCACATTTGCCATGCAGAGCCTTTTCAATGCAGCAAAAGAAGATGAAATTTGCATGTATATTACTGCCATATCAGAACCCATTGCCATGATTAACAATTTCATGTCACAATTCAGTTTTTACAATATTGCATTGATGGGCAAGGGTAATGTGAAGTATGTCCCTCTTAAAACTGACCAGATAAAGAAAGGGGCTTCAGCTATTTTAGATGAGATTGAGCGTAACATCGAAATTATAAAACCAGACCGTATCGCCATAGACCCAGTGAACGTGCTGACAAGCTGGATGGATGAAGGCGAGAAGAGGGAATTCTACTACAACCTTTTTACCAAAATGAAAAGATGGAACTCACTTGTATTAATTACTGGTGAACTTTCAGAGGACGAGATATGGAAAGATGAGATAAGTTACATCGCAGATGGAGTAATTTACCTATCAAATGAGCGATTGAGGGATAAGAGGGTACGGTATCTGGAAGTACTCAAAATGAGGGGTCAGAAGTATCTTTCTGGTAAACAATCTTATACTATTACTGATGACGGTCTTGATATATATCCGTCACTTCATCCAGATACAAGAAAAGCGTTAGCGTATGAGCATATTACCACTGGAATTAAAGGGCTTGATAAAATGACCAATGGTGGTTTTATCCGGGGTAGCAACATACTGATAAGTGGTGGTAGCGGAACTGGAAAAACCCTGATGGGTCTTCAGTTTATTGTAGACGGTGCAAAGATGGGTGAAGCAGGGGTCTTTGTGAGTTTTGAAGAGGACCCGGTGCTGCTTCGCAATAATGCATCACGTTTTGGCTGGGACCTGGAAAAACTGGAACAGGATGGTTTACTTAAAATACTGTATTCTCCTCTCAGTCAACTTGAAGTGAACAAGAAGGCTCTCGATATTAAAAGTCTTGTTGAGGAAGTGGATGCCAAACGTGTGGTCATAGACGGCATAAATAATTTAAAGGCTGCACTGTTGGACGATTTGAGCATGAATGAATATATATCCATTCTGTCAAAATATTTCTCATCCCGAAACATCATTGCGTTGTTCACAAATGAGACCTCTGAACTAATGGGTTCATCTTCCGTCTCAGGAAATGGTACAACTGCAGTTATGGACAGCATCATCCTGCTGAGATATGTTGAAATAGAGAGTGAGATGAAAAAGGCGATATCTCTCTTGAAAATGAGGGGCAGTAACCATGATAAAGAGATTCGGGAACTTGTTATAAATAAGAAGGGAATTGAAGTCAAACTACCTTTCACCGATTATTCTGGATTGATGTCAGGCAGTCCTGTAAAATCTCCTTCTCAGGCCTTTGTAGAGGCTTTCAAAAAGTAAAATGTAATGGTGGGTGATTGTATACCGGACTATTTTCTGTTGACACAAATACTTCATTTTTACACATGGATACTGGTAAGCCTGTTAATAATTATTACTGGGACTATCGGTTTCTTTTATCAGAAAAAGTTCAATATCAAGACTAATTATTATATGTTTATTCTGGCAGCTTTCCTGACGTTGGGTGAGTTTTTACATATTTTTGTTGTGGAATATGTATGGGTTGAGTTTATTGAAATGTCAGGTGTACTGCTAGCGGCATTTTTGACCTTGAGACTGTATAAGGCTATGACAGGAGCTATGTGATGGATTATTTTGTTGACTTGTTGTTTGAGCAAATATCGTTGATTGGACTTTTAGCAATAGTTTATGTGTTATATCAACTTAGCCGACGTCTGGGCGAGGCCTTGCAGATGAAATCATATTATCACCTGTTTACCATAGGTGGCATCTTTATTTTCATCACATTTGTGGCAGATTTGATTATATTATTTTATCTAATTAATCTCTCTGATAATGGATTACTTCAGTTGATAGTTGTAAAATCTATTATACTGTCTATAGGCGTGACCTTGTGTCTGTTATCAGCTTTGAAGTACTGGAGCTGGCTGATAAAAGAGATTTCTCTTTGATTAAAAAAGGGTGAGAGATATGGAAACATCCATAAGTAAAAGACTTGCATTTGCATTTTTAGCAATAGCTTTAGCATCGTTTCTTATTGCCGGTGGTATGGGGATGTATCTGTTCAATAACATGGTACAAACCACTATCCAGCATGATATTGGACATGACCTGGATGCGGCCGGGGTAATATTCCAGACCCAGTTGACTGATACAGAGGAGATTGTAAAGTATTCGTCTGGTTATTCACGTATACGTGACCCTCTCATCAATAATGATTCTACCGCCCTTCGCCAGGGACTTTTAAAGATATATGATGAAAACTTCAACGGTACGATTGACATTCTTACGGTTACTGACAAACAGGGGGTGGTGATTGCCAGAGCCAGGAATCCTGCGGTATACGGGGACTCAATGGAAGATAACAGTCTTGTACGGTATGCATTGAACGGTGAAACAGTATCGTCAGTTGAAATAATGACTCGCGGGGAACTGCTAAAGGAGAGTGAATTACTGGCTGAACAGGCATACATGGAATTCACACCCACCCCCAAAGCAAAACCCAGACTTGATAAGGAGTCAACCTCGGGCATGGTATTGATGGCAGCCGCGCCCATATATGCTGAGGACGGTAATTTGGTCGGTGTAATGTACGGGGCTGACCTGATAAACCGGGATTACAAAATTGTTGACATGATAAAGGACGCCTTATACAAGAACGAGGAATATGAAGATCGGGATGTGGGTACTGTGACCATCTTCCAGGAAGATTTCAGGATATCTACCAATGTCTTGACTTATAGGGGAGAGAGGGCCATAACCACCAGAGTGTCACAGGAGGTCAATGAGGCGGTGCTGGAAAGGGGGGAGTCCTGGAATG
>DAOWEE010000109.1 GCA_030638625.1 Methanosarcinales archaeon | reverse complement strand
CCATCCTTGTTCAGCCATTTTCACACCTCCCCATATGCAAACACATTCTTGACCTGTGCCAGCAGTTGGTCGTTCTTGAAATGACTCTGCTGCAGTGCCCCTGTCGGGCAGGCTACCACACAAGTACCGCAACCCTTGCACAGGGCCGAGATGATATTCAACTTTCCGTCCTCCATTGCCAGCGCCTGGAAGGGACACATGGGTACGCACACACCGCATGACACGCAGATATCCTCATCCACCTTCACGGTAATACCTTCGGTCAGTGCCTTCCCCTGTGCCAAAAACCGAGTTGCACGGGCAGCACATGCACTACCCTGTGATATGGAATAGGGAATATCCTTTGGTCCCTGGGTCATGCCTCCGATAAAGATACCGTCCAGTGTAGTGTCAACTGGTTTCAGCTTTGGATGGGCTTCCATCATGAAACCGTCTGCAGCCCGGCTGACTTTCAATATCTGCCGTATGGTTTCAGTACTCTCGGGTGACACCGCACCCACGCTCAACACCATCAGGTCCAGTTCCAGATTCACGATCTCATTGGTCAGGGTATCTTCAATCCTGGCCACGATATTTTTATCCTCGTTCTCAGTAACCTCTGCCGGTTTACCTCTTATGAACTTGATACCCATATCCCGTGCCCTGTTATAGAACTCATCATCCATCCTGTAAGGCGTTCTCATATCCATATACATGATATATACTTCAGTGTCAGGATATTTTTCCCTGATCAACTGGGCATTCTTCAGGGAAGCCATGCAGCAGAAACTGGAACAATAAATATTTGAGTTCTTATCCCGGCTGCCTACACACTGTACAAACCCAATCCGCTTTGGTGGCTGAACATCACTGGGCCGCACTACTTTACCCATGGTGGGTCCGCTGGCATTGATAAGCCGCTCGAACTCCATGGTAGTAATAACATTGTCATACAGGCCGAACCCGTATTCGTGCTTGGGTTCGGGGTCATATACATCGTAACCCGCTGCCACCACGATGACGCCAACATCCAGTTCAGAGAATATCTCCTGCTGTTCCATATCAATGGCACCGCGCTCACAGGCTTTAATACAGGCTCCGCAATCGATGCACACCGATTTGTCCACCAGGGCCCGCAAGGGCACTGCCTGGGGGAAGGGCACATAGATGGCCTTACGCGTACCGATACCTTCATTGAATTCGGTATAGGGCACTTCCACCGGGCACTTCTCAGTGCACAATCCGCATCCTGTACATTCATCAATGTTGAGGTAGCGAGGCTTATGTTTCACTTTCACCTTGAAGTTGCCAACATAGCCGTCCACTTCCTCCACTTCAGAGTAGCTCATAATCTCAATGTTCTCGCTTCTGGCCACTTCCACCATCTTGGGACCCAGGATACAGATACTGCAATCATTGGTCGGGAAGGTCTTATCCAGCTGTGCCATCTTCCCACCGATGGACGGCCCCTGCTCAACCAGGTACACCTGGAATCCCATCTCAGCGATATCCAGTGCTGCCTGCATACCTGTGACCCCGGCCCCGATGACCAGTGCCTTATTCGTCACTGGCACCTCACTGGATTGCAGAGGTTCCAGCAATGCGGCCCTTGCCACGCCCATACGCACCAGTTCCTTGGCCTTGTGGGTGGCATCTTCTTTCTCCCACATGTGTATCCAGGAGCAGTGTTCCCTGATGTTCACGAACTCGAACAGGTAGGGATTCAGTCCAGCCTCCTCCACGCATGCCCTGAAAATGGGCTCATGGGTCTTGGGTGTACATGATGCTACCAGTACCCTGTTCAGGTTAAGTTCCTTTATTGCATTCTTAATCTCTGCCTGTCCGGCGTCGCTGCATGTGTATTTATTGACAACTGCAGTGGTCACATTTGGCAAGGTCGAGACATAATCTGCCACTGCCTGGCAATCCACTGCACCCCCTATGTTCACACCGCATTCGCAGATGAAGGCCCCTATCCTGGGCTCTTCTGTCTCTACATTCTCGGTTACTGCTTTTTGTTGAGTCATATTCATTCCTCCCCCCCTTTATGCTTCAAAGGACTCGGGCCAAGGGTCCTTATCTTTTCCACAAATTCAGTTATCGTCTCCTGGAATTTCTTACCCTCTGCGGCAGATACCCATTCAAGATGAAGCCGTCCGGCCAACCCCAGGTGTTCCAGTGCATCCACCATTTCCTTCATCCTCTCGTCAGTATGCACATTCCCCTCGATATAGTGGCAGTCACCGATATGGCAACCTGTGACCAGGATGCCGTCAGTCCCTTCTCTCAAGGCTTCGAGGATAAAGGTTGGTTCTATCCTGCTGCTGCACATCACCCGAACAACCCTGCTGTTGGTAGGATACTGGAGCCTGGACACTCCTGCCAGGTCGGCACCTGCGTAGCTGCACCAGTTACAGCAGAACGTGAGTATATCTGGTTCGAATTCGCTCATTGTATCCCCTCCCCATAAGCTTTTATCACAGCCATTATCTGGGGTCCGGTAAAGTGCCTGGGTGTAATTGCACTGGTTGGACACTCAGGGGCGCATGAACCGCAGCCTTTGCATATTGTGGGATTTATCTCGCTCTTTTTGGTAGTGTATATTATCTCCTCGGTTTCCACCACAATCTCCTTGAGTTCAGGAGCATTGAAAGGACACACCAGCGTACAGCGCCCGCAACCAATGCACAGTTCGGGGTCCACCACAGACACGTTGCCAATGGTTTCAAGGTAGTCCCTTGTAAGGATAGTGCATGCCCGGGATGCCGCAGCCGAAGCCTGGGACACAGCTTCGTCCACAAGTTTTGGTGCCTGGGCCGTCCCGCACAGGAACACTCCGTCAGTGGCGAACTCCACAGGCTTGAGCTTGATATGTGCTTCCAGGAAGAACCTATTCGCATCCAGCGGCACCTTGAACAGGGGCGCCAGAATTTCATTGGTATCAGGGGTCACCATGGGTGCGCTGAGTACCAGAAGGTCATAATTTATCTCGAAGTTAACGCCAAGTAAATGGTCTATCACACTCACAGTCCTGTCAGTGACTTCAGGCTCCAGGGTATCGGTATAGCGCATGAACACCACGCCCAGTTCCCTGGCCCTGGTGTACAGTTCTTCCCATTTGCCAAAAGTCCTGACATCCCTGTAAAGAACATACACATTCCTGTCAGGGTCGGATTCCTTTAGCAGGATGGCATTCTTCATGGCCACGGTACAGCACGCCCTTGAACAATATGGCCTCTCATCATTACGCCCGCCCGCACACTGTATGAACACCACGGTCTTAGCATCCACACCAGTATCCATCATCGGTTCAAGCTGGCTTTGGGTGACGATATTCGGGTATTCGCCATAAGAAAAGTAACCATCAGGTATTAGTTCATTGGCACCGGTTGCAATGACTGCCACACCGAAACCTATCTCCTCGTCAACATTATCACCTTTGAGATGACCGTTGAAATTACCCATTGAGCCTTCCAGTTCAATCAGTTCAGTGTCTTTGAACACCGTTATATTGTCATGTGACTCCACCCGCTGTATCAAGGGTTCAATGACCTCTGAGGTACGGCGTCCGTCCTGGAGCCTGGTGTATGTCCTGAGCAGCCCGCCAAGTTCGGGTTCTTTCTCAACCAGGGTGACATGGAATCCCTTATCAGCAATATCCAGTGCTGCGGTCATACCTGCAATCCCGCCGCCCAGTACCAGCGCATCGTTATCGAATTGAATTTTTTCAGTGTACAGCGGCTGGGTCAGGTTCACTCTGGCCGTGCTCATCCTGACAATATCCCTGGCCTTTCGGGTAGCCTTTTCCTTCTCGTTCTGATGTACCCAGGAACAGTGCTCCCTGATATTTGCCAGTTCGAACAGGTAAGGGTTCAGGCCAGCTTCTATCAGCGTATCCTGGAACAGGGGTTCATGTGTCCTTGGCGTACATGATGCCACCACCACACGGTTCAGGTCATGTTCCTTTATAAGATCACTGATACCTGCCAGGCTGTCGCTACTGCAGGCATATACTTCCTCCTTGGCAAAAACCACGCCGGGCAGTGTTTTTGCATATTCCACCACAGCGGGTACATCGACAATGCTGCCGATATTGATTCCACAGCGGCACACTACCACACCGGTCCTGACCTCATCACCGATAGCCTTCTCGGGCGGATTTTCTTTATCGGTTATCAGTGTTCCTCTCTCACTGGCAAGCAGTGATGATGCCTTGCTGGCAGCACCGCTGGCATCAGCTACGGTATCAGGTATATCCTTGGGAGCCTGGACGGCACCGCACACAAATATCCCTGGCCTGGAGGTTTCCATGGGACTGTCTATCTCAGTCTTGATAAAGCCCAGGTCATCAAGCTCAACATTCGATATCTCTGCCAGTTGCTGGCTGCTTTCGGACGGTGACAGGCCAATGGACAGCACAACCATATCGAACTCTTCCTGGTTGATACCGTTGGCCTCTACCTCGTACTTCAATGATAGTTGATTGGTCAGCGGGTCAACTTCCACACCTGATGGCCGGCTGCGGATGAACCTGATGCCCTTCTCGTTCTTGGCTTTCTGGTAGAACTCCTCGAAACCCTTGCCAAAGGCCCGGACATCAATATTGAATATCGTGGTTTCAAGTCCAGGGTCATGTTCCATGGCCACCATAGCTTCCTTGGTAGCGTACATACAGCAAACGCTGCTGCAATTTGCCCGACCTATTTCGGGACTCCGGGAACCCACACACTGTATCCATGCGATACGTTTTGGATGGGAACCATCGGCCAGTGTTACATGCCCCTCAAATGGTCCCGAGGAACTCAATTGCCTCTCGAACTGTAGGGACGTTATCACGTTGGGATGGTCAAGCCTGAATTGCTCAAGTTGGGATGCATCAAATGGCGTGAAACCGGGTGACAAAATAACGCTTCCCACATTGAGCTCTACTTCTTCGTCCCTGTCTTCATAATTGATGGCATCGTTTTCGCATACTTTGGCGCAGTTCCCGCATTTGCCTTTGGTCAAATAAATGCAGTGCTCGGCATCAATAGTGAACACCCTGGGAACAGCCTGGGGGAACGCCAGGTAAATAGCCTTCCTGACACCCTGCCCTTCATTATATTCATCAGGTACCTTGACAGGGCATTTTGATATACATAACTCACATGCTGTGCATTTTTCAGGGTCTACGTATCTGGCTTTCTTCTTTACCTTTACAGTAAAATCTCCTGCCTCGCCTTCAATACCCACTATCTCGCTGTATGTCAATAATTCAATGTTCGGGTGACGTGCCACTTCGGCCAGTTTGGGTGACAGGGTACACATTGAGCAGTCCAGTGTGGGGAAGGTCTTGTCCAACTGTGCCATCTTACCGCCTATAGACGTACCCTTTTCGATCAGGTATACCTTGAGGCCGCTGCTGGCCAGGTCAATGGCGCTCTGGATACCGGCCACGCCTCCGCCGGCTACAGCCACGGCACCTACCAGTTTACTCATTTCGCACCACCTCGTAATTTCTCAATAAGTGTCGCTGTATCTGTGAAATTCATATCAATACCCAGTTCTTCAGGTGAGAATCCCATGGCAAGTCCCAACAGCTGCGAATAATGCAAAACAGGCATGACGTGTTCCTTTTCGAATTTGTTCTTTATCTCGGTCTGCCCCACATCAAGTTGCAGGTGGCAGAACGGGCAGGCATCCACTATGCAATCCACGTCGGCTGCTTCCATGTTATCAAGTTTCTTATCAACCAGTTTCAAGCTAGTTTCCAGCACTGCAGTCCGGGCCCCGCCACCTGCACCGCAACAGGCCATCTTGTCCTGATAATCCACAGATGTTGCACCTGTAGCCTCCACAAGTTCATCAAAGAACGTGGGATTCTCGGCACTTCCAAGATGCCTCTCCTTACTGGGCTTGACAAGATGGCAGCCGTAATGTACAGCAACTTTGAGGTCAAGGGGATTGGTCACGATTTCATTGATTTTTTCTGCCCCAATCTCCTGGTACAGGTATTCTATGATATGGCGCACATCCTGTGTGCCTTTGAACTCGCGACCGATCTCTGAAAGTATCTTATTTACATCACTTTTCAGCGTCGCATCTTCTTTTAGCATATGATTGGCATCTGTCAGCGAACCGAAACACCCGTTGCAGATGGTCAGGATATCATCACCCAATTCCTCAGACAGGGTGATGTTCCTTGATGCCAGTGCCAGCCAGGTGGTCTTGTCAAATGACCTGAACACACCCGGAGCCGGACAGCAGGAAGTACCTTCCAGATCTTCCAGTTCCACACCGAGTTTCTCAAGTGTTTTTTGAGTGGCAATCTCTATACCAGGATACCGGTTCGGGGCAATGCAGCCCAGGAAGAATGATAGTTTGGTCATTTTCCCCCCTCCTCTTCGGATACAATTTCATCAAACCCGGCAATCTTTATCAGTTTCTTAACCTCATCCAGCGCTTCACTGAACCTGTGCACGGTCGGAGGCACCTCTTCCAGTCCCAGCTTCTTGCGCTTCTCCTTGGTATCATCATTGATGGGGACTGCATGCCCGAATTTGACCACAAGTTGTCCAACCTTCTTGTGGGGTGCCAGCATGATACCGTTCTCCACGGCCAGGGTCCGTATCTTGAGCAGGGCATCCACGTTTGGTACACCCTGGGGGCACCTTTCCTGGCACTTGTAGCACGTGGTACAGTACCAGATATACGGGTTGTTCAGCAACTGTTCCTTCATTCCAAGGTTCGCCATACGCAGGAACTTGCGAATATTATACTCGGCTTCCTGTTCGGTCATGGGACAGCCAGACGAGCACCCGGTACAATTGAAACACAGAGCTATCTTGTCAGCACCGGGCTCTTCGAATATCTCCTGCCTGAAGGCCTGGTCGAAATCAGATGTCTTAACACTGTCACTCATATCACTTCTCCCCCATCTGCTCGGCAAGGAACACGGTCAGGTCCTTGATGTCGTAATCGTACTGCTCGGTTGATTCCTGTTCGTCCTTCATACATGTCAGGTGTGCTAAGCACTTTGGGCAGGTCGTGATAAGCACTTCAGCACTGGTAGCCTTTGCTTCATCCAGCCTGGCTTTGCGAAGGGCTTTGCTCTTGTCATCGCAATTCATCATGGAACTGACACCACAGCACCAGGATTCACTTTTGTTGTGCTGCATTTCGGTGACTTCGGCTCCTGCACCGGTCAGGACATTCCTGGGCGCATCGTATTCTCCCATGTGGCGACCGAGCCTGCACGCATCGTGATATGTGACCTTGACCCCTGAATCCACACCCAGGTCAGCATCCTTGAGAAGCTGGCTGATATGGACAACCTCAACAGGCAGGTCATAATCCTGGCTCAGTGTCCGGTAACATTCAGCACATGACGTGACCAGTGTTTCGATACCGCTGTCTTTGATTAAATTAGTGTTCTGCTCCTTTAGTTTATCAAAAGTCTCTTTATCTCCCTGCCATAACTGGTCGTGACCGCAGCATTTCATCTGCATGATTCGGGGATTCATGTCCAGATGTTCCAGCAGTTTCAGTGATGAATCTGCGATTGATTTGAAATCAACGTCAAGGTTGAAGAACATGTCATGGAAGTCGAGACAACCGGGATAGTAACCAATCTTTGAATCGGCGTTTCCTGTTTCATTAAGGCTGGTTCTACTCTCATTAAGTTCTGACATCAGTTCAGATAATGTTGTGAAAACTCCTTTGTGAACCTCATGACTGCTGTCCATTTTGTCCCGAACTTCTTTTATGAATTCGGAGTAATTCACCCCTTGCGGACAGCCATCATAGCAAAGATTGCATGTCAGGCAGTTCCAAATATCATTGGTACCTGTCCTGTAGACATTTTCCTGATATATATTGTTCCGCGGAGATGTCTTCACAACTCTTCTCATTGGACAGACAGCAGTACATTTGCCACATTGGTAGCATAGCTGTATATTAGACGACGTTACACTCACCTACCATTTAAGGTATAATGTATTTGTGTGATTAACATGAAGTTAAACATTTCGTTTTGATCTAAAACTGATTTTTTAATATCCATATTTTTCATGTGCTTAATACCTGGATTGGTAATTGATGGGGTTGTATTATGCGTTTTTTCCTTTAAATTTACTAAAAAATTACGATACAGGTTTTAGGATTGTAAAATCTAACCCGGGATTTGCAGTCCAGACACAGGTTGAAGAAATGTACTGAAAATAAAATCCTGCTGATGCTTGTAGTTACTTCATATAGTTACACTTTAGTACCTGCAAAAAACATTAAAGCATACAAAGTGTAAGGTAATGATTATGTCGATTTCCATAGGACTGGCAGGAAAACCAAATTCAGGTAAGAGCACCTTTTTCAAGGCCGCAACGCTTGCCAATGTAGAGATTGCCAACCATCCCTTTACCACCATTGATGCCAATCACGGTATCACTTATGTCAGGGCGCAATGTCCATGTGTGGAACTGGGTAAACCATGCGGTCAGTGCCAGGATGGTGTTAGGTATGTACCAGTTGAAGTTATTGATGTGGCCGGGCTGGTGCCAGATGCTCATAAGGGCAGAGGCTTAGGTAATGCGTTCCTGGATAACCTAAGGCAGGCCAATGCTATCATTCACGTGATAGATGTATCTGGAGGTACCGATATCGAAGGCAACTCGGTAGGTATAGGCCAGCATGACCCGCTGGAAGACATCGAGTTTTTAGAACATGAGATAACCATGTGGATGTTCGGCATCCTGAAACGCAACTGGGACCGCCTGTCACGCAGGATACAGGCTGAAAATCTCAAACTTGAGCAGGTAATATCTGACCAGCTGCAAGGTGCGGGTGTAAGCATACATCATGCAAGGGTTGCATTATCGAAGACACCCATGTCTGATAATGCTGCAAAATGGACCGATGATGAGATGATTGCGCTTTCGAATGCCTTAAGACTGGAGAGCAAGCCATTGATGATTGCGGCCAACAAGATGGATGTGGCCCCACCCGAACTGCTGGAGCGCCTCATGTCTGCGGACAGGATAGTGGTACCAACATCTGCGGCTGCTGAACTGGCATTGCGTATGGCTGCAAAGAGTGATGCCATATCGTACCGGCCCGGTGATAAAGAGTTCGTGATGAATGATGGACTCAGTGATGCTCAGAAGGCAGGCCTGGACAAAATCAAGATGCTGGTAGATGAAAATGGCAGTACTGGCATTCAGGAATGTATCAATACTGCAGTGCTGAAATTGCTTGACCAGGTGGTCGCCTATCCGGTGGAGGACGAGAACAAGTACACGGATAAGAAGGGCAGGGTGCTGCCTGATGCTTACCTGATGAAAAGAGGTTCAACCGCACATGACCTGGCATATCTGGTACATTCAGATATCGGGGAAGGATTTTTATATGCAGTAAATGCTAAAACCAAGATGCGTCTTGGTGAAAAGCATGAAGTTGAAGATGGTGATGTGATAAAGATGGTTTCTACAAAGTAATCTCCATGACACAAAACCAAGATGAATGGACGTAGTCGTCGATTTGAACGATTCTGAATATTCGGACTATTCTAAATGTTCGGACTATTCTATTTCCATCTCTTCGGTTTTGTTATCTTCAACCAGTTTTTCTATCTTCTGTCTGGCAGTTTCCAGTTTTGATGAGCACAGGCGGGTAAGAGCTATACCCTGCTCGAACAGTGCAAGACTATCATCCAGGGACAGGTCGCCTTCCTCTATCTTACTGGTAATATCTTCCAGTTCTGCCAGTGCGTCCTCTAAATTGATATCGTCTTTATCATTATCTGTGTTCAAATTGTTTCCTCCGTATCAGTTACTTTGCAGTATATCTTGCCGTCAATTACTCGCATCTCCAGCGCATCTCCTTTTTTAGTATCTTCAACACTCCTGACCACCTTACCATCGTGCAGTACAATGCTGTACCCACGCTTCAGTGTATTTAGAGGGCTCACAGCATTGAGTTTACCCACACACGATTCCAGGCGTTTGTTGTGCAGTTCAAATTCCCTGTCCATG
>DAOWEE010000147.1 GCA_030638625.1 Methanosarcinales archaeon | reverse complement strand
ACAGTAGCAGGTATAGTACCTATGTTCCAGGGAATCCTGATGTTCTCCATCCTTGCTGCCACATCCTTGTGTACAATCCCGTATCCCATCCTCATCCCGGGTATGGCAAATACCTTGGTCATCGACCGCATTACTATCACAAAGGGATTGTCAATCACCAGCCCTGCTATGCTCTGTTCAGGGTCTGATAATTCGATGAACGCTTCATCAACCACCAAAAATGTCCCGGTTTTCTGGCATCTGTGTGCAAGTTTTGCCAGGTCTGAATTGGCAATCAGGGTGCCTGTGGGATTATTGGGGTTGCAGATGAACACTGCCTTTGACCTTGAGAGCATTTCCTCGTCGATTTCACCGTCGCTCTGGTAGACATCCCTGTACTCGATGTTTTCAGGCACTCCACCAATTAGTTTGATACTCAGTTCGTATTCATCAAAGGTGGGCTGGGGCAACAGAACGGTATCCCCACGCTCCAGTATAGTTTCGGCTATGAGCCTGATAAGCTCGGATGAACCGTTGGTAGGAACAATGTTGTCCGGACTCACACCTGTAAAGGCGGCGGCAGATTTTTTCAATTCTATATATCGGTTATCAGGATAAAAGTCAATATTTTCCAACGCACCATCCACAATCTTCCTGAGCATATCCATTTTATACGGGCCCATGGGGTTGAGATTAGCACTGAAATCCAGCAGTTCATGTCCGCTGAGTTCGACATTTTCCGCTACCCTGCCCCCATGGATACAGGGATTGAGATCAACAACGGACTTTCTTATGAAACGGTCAATATAACTCACACGTGTGCAATTGTGGGACTACACTCATAACTATTTCGCATTCAAGTTTCTATAATATTCAATTCAATACATTCACACATACACACATACAGATAATTTTTATTGAGAAAGAAAGAGATTTATATGGTTAAGTCAATATCTATTATGGGGTAGTCATAATCCATATATTGCGGAGTTAGTTAATATGAAAATTCGAGTAGTAAGTTCAAAAGATGAGATTGAGTCACTGGGATCGGATGAAGAAATCATTCACCTGGCGTTTAGACCGTCGAACAAAGATATATTTTCTCTTGTAAAAGCGTGTCCTGACGTAAGAGCAATACACATACCTAATTCGTATAAGAAAACGGTCTCCAAATCAATCAGAATGTTTTTAGAAATGCAGGATGTAAAACTGCTGGAAGGAGACGTTTGGGGACACCGAAAGGACATCAATGAATACTACGAAATTAAAAAGAGCGTGATTGACAGGATAAACGAACTGAAGAGTGGAGGAGCGTCAGAAAAAGACATCCTTAAAAAGATGATGAAAGAGACGCGCCTGAGTCCCGACCTTCTGGAGTTTATGCTGAAAGCATAAATTGGGCGAAATTTGGCGGACTCGCCGCGATTCGAACACGGGTCTGCGGGTATCTACACTGACTGCCTGAATTGGCAGTACAGTACCGAAGCCCACCAGGATATCCTGGCTACCCTACGAGTCCGCAATGTATTTTTTACATCCTGAGAGGATGTAATCCATCTTTACCGAATGAATCCTATAAAAAGTTATTCACTGACTAAATCCAAGTTTTTATGTGTCATATGTACTTTTAACCACATATGCAACTAGGTGCCACAGTTCATGACCCTTTGCATGGGCACGTACATATCAGCCGGCTGGAATCAATGCTTACCTCCACCCGTGAGATGCAGCGTCTGCGCCGTATCCAGCAATTAGGACTAGCCGATATTGCATTTCCTGGAGCTAACCACACCAGGTATGAGCACAGCATCGGTACCATGCAGGTGGCAAATATGATGGGGCATGCCCTGGGTCTGGAAGAAAGAGATATCCAGAAGGTCAGGGTGGCTGCGCTACTACATGATGTGGGGCATTCTGCATTCTCACATTCAGTTGAAGCCGTGCTGGCAAGGAACCCTGCCTACATGCCGGTGATTGAAGGTGAGCGGTTTTCCAGCCACGAAATGTTTACTAATTATATTATAAAGCACAATTTTCCCAAATATGACAATATTGCCAATGAAGTTACTGCCGTTTTCGATACCGATGTCCACGAGTTCTTTTCAGAGATATCTGACATGGCCACCGGCAATATTGAAAGGAGCCTTAAACCATATCTTTCACAGATAGTATCAGGGGACATCGATGCAGACCGTATAGATTTCCTCGTGCGCGATTCATACCATACAGGTGTATCCCTGGGATTGATTGATGTGGAGCAGATTGTGGACAGCCTCACCCTTCATGGCGACCGGGTGGTGCTGGGCGGGCACGACAGCTACAGTGAAGATATGGCACTGGCAGCGGCAGAATCCATGCTCATTGCCCGGTCGCACCACTATTCTGCTATCATCCACAACCCTGTGACCCAGAGTGTCCGTGCCATGCTGCTAAGGGCACTGGAAGATACCCTGGGTGGCATGGAAGAGCAGCATGAGGTCGTGCTCGCCGTATCTGAATTCTTTACTATTTTCAATGACGGTGACCTGCTGGAATTTATCAGGCAGCACGGCCCCACCTCTGCCAACAACCTGCTCCAGCGTATCCGGGAAGGGAGGATATGCCGCACTGCACTGCGGTTCAATCAACAGTCACTTAAACCTGGCGTCAGGATGGCACTATCAACTATTGCACGCTACGGTGCTGCCAAGCAGATGTTCGAGCATGAACTTTCCAGGCGCCTCAC
The DNA here is from genome assembly GCA_030638625.1 of Methanosarcinales archaeon. Taxonomy (GTDB): domain Archaea; phylum Halobacteriota; class Methanosarcinia; order Methanosarcinales; family Methanocomedenaceae; genus Methanocomedens_B. The sequence continues at coordinate 2,795 of DAOWEE010000147.1, read as the reverse complement.
CCAACATTACGGTGTGCCCGTGCTGATAGACCTTTCAGTAGCAAAGGGTGTGCCCAAGAGTACCCGCATCATAAAAGGGGACGATGAACATTTCCTGTACGATGAATCCGCACTTGCCAACGGCCTGGTGCGCTTGATATCGCGCCAGATTTCGCTGTGCATATTTTCAAATGATGTTAAGGCAGAACAAAAAATGGATGCAGGCGAAATACTGGAGAGAATTGAAGAACTTTCCCCAGACCTTTTGCGTTATATCAGGAACGAGAAGTACCTGAACATTGAAGGGGTGATGTTGGTGTTTTATTGTCTTCACAACCTGTTCTCCCAAAAAGATGAACTGAAAGTGTTAATACCGCGCATCAGGAACATCAGTTGCATGTACCAGCTGGTGGAAGGGTTTGCAAAAAATAAACGGCTTGAAAACCTGCTGGACTACAGGTTCCATGACAGGTACGGTTTTCCCTATTCAGACAGTCTGTTCGAGGATATCCAGAAACTGGTCGCCATGGGTCTGGTTGATGAAGACCTGCGTTATTATGACAAGAACGGGCACTGGGCCCAGAGATATGAATATGTGCTGACCGCAGAGGGTGTGAAGTACGGAGAAAATATTGCCCAGTATTATCAAAAGGAGATGGAACATATCACAGATTACCTTACCAGGCACAAACACGGAATACCAAGGGATATGGTATGTATCAACAATGTCAGGTATTACAGATGACATTGGTTTCAGGCATTACAGGTCACAACATCTCACGATATTAAAAATACACAACAATTAAATATTAATACACAGATATTAATTGAATGCCTAATAAAGTATCTATTAATACCTGCATTAAATATAAATCTAATAAATACATGGTAGTGGAATTGTGGAATCATTTGGACCATTGATATCTAATCTGATGTATGCCAAGTCTACATTGGCTGCTTTTGGCATTGTGTGGGTCGTATTTTTAGCATATTTGCTCAAACTCCTGCAAACAAGAAAAAATCTCCAGTCACAGATGGAACTGTTGGAAAACATTGAGACATAATATTGTTGGTAGAATACCATGAGAAAGAAGGATAAGATAACAATATCAGTTGTGGCTATTATACTGGTTGCTATTGTAGGTATGTGGGGGCTGGACTTTCAATCCGAATATCTTACAGTATCCCAGGTAAAACAAAACACCTCAGAATATATAGGACAGGCTGTCGAAATCACTGGTGATGTGAAGCAGGACACGCTGAAAATTGATACTGAGGATACGTATTTTATACTTACCGATGGTGTTTATGATATTGAGGTGTTTTACCATGGTGAAAGACCACAAGCATTGGCCAATGGTGCACAGGTATCTGTGCGTGGAACATTAGTATCTGCAGACAGGGTGGATGCAAATTTCCTGGTGATGGGCTGTCCATCTAAATACGGGACAGATTAATCGATGTGCATTAAAGGGACGTAGGGAACAATGAGAGTATACGACAAATCATACATTAAACTGAATGCCATAACCGAGAACGATAAGGTGCAGATTGTGCCTGAAGGTACGCTCTCGCCAGTAGCTAAACCCATCATCAAACGTATCAATAAGATGTTCCTTGAGGAAAAGCCCATATTGGTTGATGATGAAAAAATCATATTCTCATCATGGGCGCCTCCGGTCCCCAGTACTGCATTCGACCGCCTGATATCATCACAGGTGGCGGCTGTGCTGAAAAAGCGCGTTCCAGACCAGTCATCAATCGGAATCACCATGCGGTGTCCCAATAAGTGCATTCACTGCGGGGCAGCCGATATCATTGCAGACCCTGAACTCTCGCTGGAGGAAGTAAACCGGGTGGTGGATGAGTCCATCGACCTTGGTTCGTATCTCATCTCCTTTGACGGCGGCGAGCCCTTGCTCAGGAAAGACCTGCCCGACATGATACGGCATGTGGATAAGACAAAGGCCATTGCTACTACTTTCACATCCGGTTACGGGCTTACCCAGGATAAGGCAAAGGAATTGAAAGATGCGGGACTGTATGCCATCAGGGTAAGTATCGACAGCCCTCGCCAGGAAGAACATGACCGGGTGCGGGGTCGCACCGGTTCATACGTGGATGCCATGAACGGCATCACCAATGCCATTGATGCGGGACTGCTTACCGATATGTTCGTGGTGGTGTCGCCTAATAATATAGATGAACTTGACGATTTCTATGCCCTTGCCGAATCCAAAGGCATGCACGAAATGTCGTTATATGAAATTATCGCCGTTGGACGCTGGCTTGACCATGAAGATGAGACCATAGGACCCAATGATGTGGACAGGCTGGGCAGGTTCCAGAAGGAGAAGAATAAGCTCACTGACGGACCCCGTGTCACTGCATTTCCCTTTTTCATGGGGCCTGATATGTTCGGCTGCTTTGCTGGCCGCAGGTGGGTACACATAACCTCAGCAGGAGATGTGCTGCCCTGTGCCTACACGCCGCTTACGTTTGGTAATATCAGGGACGAGTCATTACAGGATATATGGAACAAAATGGGTAAGACCTATAAGAAAAGTGCCAAATTATGCCTGATGCGCGACCCATCATTCATTGCAGAATACATTCATTTGTTTTCTGAAGATGCCCCAATGCCATTTAATATGTATGCAAGAGTATAGTTCTTCATGAGAACGAATGTTCTTGTTATTATTTTATTGTTCAGTATATCAGCACTGGCCTGCCTGACTGTTTTGGAAAAAGATGTCGGATACAAAGATGTTTCTGTAGATGATGCAAAGGTAATGGTCGATCGCGGCGAATACTTT
>DAOWEE010000102.1 GCA_030638625.1 Methanosarcinales archaeon | reverse complement strand
GAGGGGGTAAAGTCAAGACCCTGCTAAACATCCCAAATGGATACAACGTTGCCACTATAATGCCCATAGGGTATCCTGATGAAGACCCAGATAAACCGTCCAGGATACCTGTGGAGGAAAAACTCCACATTAATGGATTTTAGATATTGATTGAATCAGGGGGAAGTGAAATGATGGAAAGGAACGAAGGAAAAGTTGACAGGATTGTAAGGGTAATCCTGGGAATTGTCCTGTTATATGTTGGGATTGTACCGATGGGACTGAGTGGAATATGGTCTTATGTTGTGGTGCTTGTAGCGCTGATATTACTGGTTACTGGCCTGAGCGGATTTTGCGGGCTGTATTCTGTAATTGGTATCAAAACCAATAAGACCGAAACAAAATAAAAAACATCAAAATACATCAAATGAGGTGACGTAAATGGCAATAGACCCAATATGCAAGATGGACGTAGAAGAAGGAACAACAAAATTCACTTCTGAATACAAAGGCAAGAAATATTATTTCTGTGCCACTGGATGTAAGAAGGAATTTGATGAGAATCCAGAAAAATATGTGTGAAAAATGATCGAACGAAAAAAGAGGTGGTAATTATGGTTGAAGACATAATGCAGGATATCGGAAAATTGACCGGGAATCTCAAGACTATTGATGATGCAGTGAATACAGCACTATCAATCGAAATGCAGGGACGGAATTTTTACATTGAGAAAAGTGAAACTTCAACCAGTATTTCCGCCAAAGACCTGTTCGTGTACCTGGCGGCAGAAGAAGGGAGGCATATTGAATACCTCAATGATTTCATGAGCACTGGCAAGGCATCTGATTTGAATGAGATTCAGCCGCCTGATTTTTCACAAGCTTTTGCCAGTGAATATTCAGGTAAAAATCCTGGTGAGATGGATGTGTTGTTGGATGCACTGCGTTTTGAACAGAAGAATGAGAACTTCTATAAAAAACTTGCCGCATGGGCAGATGACCTGGAACAAAAAGCATTCTTTGAAACGATGTCGGCCTTTGAGCACGGGCACATGGAACTTATTGACGGATTTATAGAAGATGCCAGCCAGTTCAGGATGCAAACCTAATTTGGAGGTGTTGAAATGGGAGAGAATATTGAACCGGTGACACTCACCAAAGGTGTGTACTGGGTAGGTGCCATAGACTGGAATCTCCGTGATTTCCACGGGTATGTAACACCTAGAGGAACTACGTACAATGCTTACCTCATCGTTGATGAGAAGATTGCGCTGGTGGATACTGTCAAGGCAGAATTTGCAGGTGAGATGCTGGAGCGTATCAGCCAGATTATCGACCCGGCAAAGATAGACTATGTGATAGCTAACCATGTGGAGATGGACCATTCAGGCTCCCTGCCTGCCATCATGAAGGCTGTACCCGATGCGAGGATATACGGCACCCGGCAGTGCAAGAACGGACTGTCCCAATACTATCACGCTCAGGGGTGTGAGGACTGGGACTTTGAGGTCGTTGAGACTGGTACCGAACTGAGCCTGGGTGCCAAGACGTTGATGTTTATCGAAACCGCTATGCTGCACTGGCCCGACAGCATGCACACCTACATCAGGGAAGATAAGATACTGCTGTCCAATGATGCTTTCGGGCAGCATGTGGCAACTTCAAAGCGCTTCAACGATGAAGTGGACGATGTAATTGAGGATGCTGCCGAATATTATGCCAATATCCTGATGCCGTTCGGGAAATTGATATTGAAATATGTTGAAACCGTTGGAGAATTGGGCATCGATATTGACATGATAGCACCCTGTCACGGCTTAATCTGGCGGCGGGATCCGGGACAAATCATAGAAGCTTATGGCCGCTGGGCAAAGGGTGAAAATGTAAACAAGGTACTCGTCATATATGATACCATGTGGGACAGCACCTACATGATGGCCCGGTCAATTGTTGAAGGGGTGACGTCAGCCGGGGTGGACGTGAAACTGATGGCCATCAGGAAGAATGAGTTCAGTAAAATTATCAAGGAAATTCTGGATGCCCCCGTGATATTGGTAGGCTCGCCCACACTGAACAACGGGATGTTTCCCTCAGTGGGAGGATTCCTGACCTACCTTAAGGGGCTGCGTCCCAGAGGCAAAAAGGCTGTTGCCTTCGGTTCATACGGTTGGGGAGGCGGTGCCGTGAAGGCTGTGGAAAAGGAACTTGAGGCTGCCGGATTTGAACTTGTTGAGCCAGGGCTGCAGGTAAGGTACCGACCCGATGAGGACGAACTTGAAAAATGCAGGCAGCTGGGTGAGCGGATGGCAGCTAAGGTTAAGGAAAATTAGAATGGAATATTGGAATAATACAACAAAGGAGTGAAAGACATGGTGTTATTTAATGATTCTGAAATGGGAATATATGAATGGGCAAAACAGAATGCTGAAGAGAACGGATATAAACTGAATCAAGATTACGACATTGTTGCAATAGCCATTAAAGGGCTGGCCAACAACAAGAAAAAGTATGGCGAGCAGTACTGTAGTTGCCGGGAAGTCTCAGGCAATAAAGAACAGGACCGTAAGATTATCTGTCCATGTGTATATCGTGGTAAAGATATCGAGCTGCGGGGAGCATGTAAATGTGCCCTGTTCTTGAAATAGGAATTATAAATACAAAGAATCGTGTGCGAATAGCACATATAGATTATTAAAGACTGCAAAGTATTTGGATTTCTGATTACATTCGGCACAATCTTTTATCATTGTTATGTTGATAACATCCGGGAATCCTTATATCAATTTTTAACAAACAAGGGAGTGGTGATATTATGGAAACTGTAAGTGTACATGAATCAATTAGAAAAATGCATAACGTTATGCAGGCAGACGGTATAGGAAATACCTTCGATCGTTTTGAAGCGCAAGGGAAACGTTGTACTTTCTGCAGCACAGGAGTGAGCTGCCAGCTGTGTAGCAGCGGACCCTGCCGGTTGTCAGAGAAAGCACCTCTGGGGGCCTGCGGTATTGATGCAGATGCCATGGCAATGCGTAATCTGCTCCATCTGAACATAATGGGGACAACAGCATACACATTCCATGCCAAGGAACTTGCAAATACCCTGATAGCTACAGGAAAAGGCCAGACACCCTTTACTATCAAGGATGAAGCAAAACTGCGCATGCTTGCAGATAAACTTGGCATACAGGGGCAGGATGTCAATACAATGGCCGTTGGTGTGGGCAAGGCCATACTTGAGAGCATCCACAGCGATTCAGATGGTGTGCTCAACATGGTGGAACTCTTTGCACCGGAATCCAGGATTAAGGTATGGAAAGAACTGGGAATCCTGCCGGGCGGCCCGCTGGACGAATCAATGGACATGCATACCTCAAGCATGACCAATATTGACGGGAATTATGTGTCCCTGGCTGTCAAAGCACTCCGACTTGGTATCTCAACAATTTACGGCTCCCAGGTGCCCCTTGAACTGGGACAGGATATCCTGTTCGGCACTCCAATGCCACATGAACATGACGTGGACCTTGGAATCATAGACCCTGAATATACCAACGTGGTCGTAAATGGTCACGAGCCATTTATCGGTGCTGCTTTGATAGCGGTAGCCCATAAGCCAGAGAACCAGCAAAAGGCAAAGGATGCAGGGGCGAAGGGACTGCATGTGGTTGGCTCCATCGAGACTGGACAGGAACTGTTGCAGCGCTTTGAGAAGGATGATGTGTTCGTAGGACTTACCGGCAACTGGCTCAGTATCGAAGCTGCACTGGCGACAGGCGGCATTGATGTGTTTGCCATGGACATGAACTGCTCACCGCCAGCACTTGCAGATTTCCAGGACAAGTATAATGTGACCCTGGTTTCGGTGTCCAAACTCGTTTCCATGCCTGGAGTGGACAAGCAGATAGTGTACAAACCTGAAAAGGTTGAAGCACAGGCACAGGAACTGATCGACCTTGCAGTTGAGAATTTCAAGACGCGAAAGGCTGCCGGATTCGTTAAACACGACCTGCCCACACAGAAGACCATCACAGGTTTCTCAACAGAGGCCATTCTCACGGCACTGGGCGGCACCCTTGACCCATTCCTTGATGCAGTTAAGGCAGGCAGTATCAAAGGCTGTGCGGCCCTGGTCAGTTGTACTACATTGAACGGCGGCGGCCAGGATGTCAATACCGTTGCAGTTGCAAAGGAACTCATTAAGAGGGACATACTGGTGTTAAGTGCAGGATGCGGTAATGCTGGCTTACAGGTGGCAGGGCTTACCACTATCGAGGCGCAGGAACTTGCAGGCCCGGGCCTGAAGGCCGTGTGCCAGTCACTGGGCATCCCGCCAGTGTTGAGCTTTGGTACCTGCACCGATACCGGACGGCTGACATTGCTTGCCAATGCCATTGCAGATGCATTGGGTGTTGACCCGTCAGCTCTGCCTATTGTGGTGACCGCACCGGAATACATGGAACAGAAGGCTACTATCGATGCCATATTCGCTCTGGCAAATGGATGGTATACTCATGTAGCACCTCTGCCGCCCGTGGCAGGAGCGCCTAACCTGGTGAAACTGGTAACCCAGGACATCGAGGGGCTCACAGGTGGAAAGCTGGCTGTGGAAGCTGACCCTGTGGAAGCGGTGGACGGTATGGAAGCCCATATAATCAAGAAGCGGGAAGCTTTGGGGATTTGAAATTTGTGGCAGGGTTTCCCCTGCTACTTTTTTTATTTTTTCTGTAGACGTATTATTGTGATAGGTGTATTAATTTTAAAGGAGTGGTCGAAATGAAGAAAATCGTAGTTCCCATCGTTTTGATGTGGATAGTATTGTTAGCATTGTCAGTATTACCAGCTGCCTCGGCAGCCGTTGAAACTGATGCGTGTATTGACTGCCATTCAAAGCTGGATGTCATGAGTGCCATATCCAGCGACTGGATGGAAAGTAAACATGCCCGGAATGGTGTTACATGCCAGAATTGTCATGAGGCTAATCCCTCTGACTCAGACGCTATGTCCCATAACGGATTTACCATATCACCCGTGGTATCTCCCAAGGACTGTTCTGCCTGCCATAGTAAGGAAGTGGAAGAATTCGAACAGAGTCTCCATGCACTTGGGACGCTGTATTATGAATATTTGTTCGATTCTGAAAAACTGCCCTATATTGAAAGCCAGCTTGAAGGCGGGTATATAGCAGTAGAAGGACAGGACATTACCCATGCTGCAACCATCCGGGGCTGTCAGGCATGCCATGGTACCAATATGACTGGAAAATCTACGAGTGATTCTTCAGTCTGGCCTAACAATGGCATCGGAAGGATTAACCCGGACGGAAGTATGGGAAGCTGTTCAGCATGTCATACAAGGCATACTTTTTCCATAGCTGAAGCGAGGCACCCGGAAACATGCGGGCAGTGCCATATGGGTCCTGACCATCCACATATAGAAATGTACCAGGAATCCAAGCACGGAAACATCTATGCGGCTGAAGGGGATTCATGGAACTGGGACGAGGAGGACTGGAAGGCTGGCGAGGATTATCGCGCACCCACTTGTGCGGGATGCCATATGTCATCTGCACCTGGTGTACCTGCCACCCATGATGTCAGCGCACGGCTTAGCTGGGAGTTGGAATCACCGATATCCAGGCGCACTGACAATACAGCCAACAGCCTGGGAACACCCATCAGTGACGGCTCGACCTGGCAGGAGAAACAGGAACGTATGAAAACTGTGTGTAAACAGTGTCATTCCAGTACCTGGGTCAATAACTATTACGAACAGGCTGATATTGTTGTTGAACTCTATAACGGGCAGTATGAAGAGGGAAAATCGGTTGTGGATGCCCTCTATGATGATGGTCTGCTTACCAAGACCGCATTTGACGAACCTATCGAGTTCAAGATATATGAGATGTGGCACCATGAGGGGCGACGGGCACGGATGGGCGCTTTCATGATGGCACCGGATTATGTGCAGTGGCATGGGTTCTATGAGATGCTCAAGGATAAGGTCGAGATAGAGGAGATGGCAGAGCAGATACGTAATTCCGGTGGTGAGGGTGGAAATTCTACCACGCCCGGATTTGGTGCTGTGCTGGCTGCTGTTGGGATTCTCGGTGTGTTGTTCGTGATGGGCAGGCGCAGAGATTAGTGGAATTGGTTTAGAGGGTGTGTTTTTATGCACCCTTTTTGTTTTTTTGTTGTTTTTTCTTAACAAGCAGCAGCTATGACAGTGCCCCGTTACCCACTCACCATAAGCCGGGGCTGGGGTGGGGGGAGGGGACGAAAATAATTTCATGTTTTACAAACTCTCTGATAATAACCATTAAACAGGATTCAAAGCAACAATTCGTTTTGTTTATGTAGACGAAGACACTGTACTATTAGTACGGTGATAGTTATCGATGCTCGTTTTAATTCTCTTGGCGTCTCTATGGCTTTGT
>DAOWEE010000364.1 GCA_030638625.1 Methanosarcinales archaeon | reverse complement strand
TTCTGTCTTGGAGAGTTCAATCGGACTGTTGAGCAACAGTATTTTGGCATTCTCCACTTTCTTGGGCATGTTCTCGTGTACCCTGCCTTTATCAACTACCATACCTTCAATAAGTTCAGAATCCTCCACACTGGCACCGACTTTGGTTTCCAGTTTGATATCGTCACGGTCAACGGTCTTCTTGCCGTTAGTTACCTCGACCACAGAGCGCACTGATGCCACTGCTAATTCAGCAAGTTTATCTTTTGCTCCCTCTGCACCCTTGCCTGTAATGGCTGTCCCGGCAATCTTTAACAGCAATTCTTCATCATCATCTGAGACCTTGCTGACCATGCCTGAAAGAATCTCTTTGGCCTTGTCAGAAGCCATCCTGTAACCGGCTGCGATAATAGTAGGGTGAATATCCTGGTTCAGCATATCTTCTGCTTTTTTCAGTAGTTCGCCTGCCAGAATTGCCGCTGTAGTGGTTCCGTCCCCTACTTCATCGTCCTGGGTTTTGGCAACCTCTACCAGCATCTTGGCTGCCGGATGCTCGATATCCATTTCTTTCAATATCTGGGCACCGTCATTGGTAATTACGATATCGCCCATAGAGTCCACAAGCATCTTATCCATGCCTTTTGGACCAAGGGTTGTGCGTACTGCATTGGCTACTGCCCTGGCTGCCATGATATTACTGTTCTGTGCTTCCCTGCCCCTGGAGCGCTCTGTCCCCTCCCGCAGAATGAATATTGGCTGTCCTCCTAACTGTCCTGCCATAATTATTTGTCCTCCTATTGGTAAAGATTATTGTTAATTTAAGTCGATTTTACATGTTTGTACTTCTATATGAAGATTACGGGGCCAGCTCAGTCAAAAATGTTAACTAAATTGATGCCAAACATCAGGCCATGCACGAGATTTATGTTATGGCACATTGCCTGTTAAATCCGGCTGTGCGGTTGAAAGGCCTGAAGCCACCGGAGCATTCCAGCCTCGGTGATAATATCATCCAGCTTCCCTGTCCAGAGTCTATCTATATGGGACCAAAACGCTGGGAAGTTACTAAAGAGCAGCTTGATATCCCAAACTACCGCCGGTTCTGCAGACAAATCTTCCAGCCAGCGGCTGACACCATCGAGATGCTGTACCACTCTGGGCACCCTATTACTCTGGTAGGAATACCGGGGAGTCCCTCGTGCGGTGCCCTGACCACAAGTACAGGCATGGAAGGCGGACGCCTGCATGAAACAGGACATACACATATTCAGGGCAGCGGCATATTCTTTGAAGAGATAAACCGGGAATTGGAAGAAAGATGCATAGAATTTAATAGTATGGAATAAAATATTATTCCCTGAATAATATTGAGGTATAGATGGGCGAATCGGTATTAAAAACAATTGTGGTTTATACATTTGTTCTGTTATTAGCCCTGGCTCTTTCCACCGTATTCATTGTAATACCTGCCTATGTCCATCACATTGAAAGCCATGTACCCGGCGGTTTTGATAGTCTGTACCTGTCAAAATATTCGCCATACAACACCATTGTGGTGGAAGTGGACTACCAGCCAGGCATGGAACCGGACCCAAAAGCCATTGCTGCACTGCAGGAAAAAATCGAGTTGTATTCCCAAAAACATGTAGTGATGCACGTTAACCAGGATATCGGGTACGATGAGGTTCCCATACTCATTTCCGGGAATGAACTCTTCACAACAACCACCAGACTGCAGCAAGCTCACCGGGATTACCCTACAGGCTGGCTGGGAGGAAATATCACCCTATATATTATGTATCTGGATACTGTGTGGCAGCCCGATAATTCAGAATATGCCAGTAACATGCCGGCATACCAATACAGGACTACTTCCATGATATATTCGGTTGGTGTGACGTATGCTGCTGATTCTATTATCATATTCAAGGATGCACTTACCCAGGAAAATACGGAAACCACCATACTGCTGCATGAACTGGGGCATGTGTGGGGACTTGACCACTCCAACAAGCCAGATGATGTGATGAACTCGGAGTTCAATGTCTATAATAGTGTACCGTTAAACCACGAACCTGACTTTAACCAGTTCCCTACAAATTACTCTGCTGAGGATAAATTGAGACTTGCACAACTGCATGAAAGTCCCAATATCCTGCCCTTTTTTTAATCCGGGGATTGTTCAGGTGTGCCATTGTCCAAGAAAGGTATTTCCGATTCAGGATACCATGCCTGCAGGAAGGTGAGCATGTGGTATTTCATGAACATGGGTACTGGTATTGATACCAGCAGAGAGAATACTATCATTAGTATAAATACCACCAGTCCTAACGGGACCATTACCAGCCAGAACATGGCATCCTCTGTACCTAATCCAGCCACTGACGTTAACAGAAGGTACAGACCAGCGCCCAACAGGAAAATTGTGCCAAATACTAAAATGAACAGTATAAGTGCGATTATTCCCACAACAATTCCTACCACTATTCTTAACACTAACCTCATCAGCCAATAAACTATTATCTGGCCCCAGTCGGCTTTGAAGGCGCCCAGCACATTTTTAAAAGCAGCAATGATGCCAATGTCCTTGTACATGGCCAGTGGTATGGACAGGTTGATGAAAGACTGAATTATTCCGTCTATAATGGCAAGTATGAACAGGACACCCAGGAAAAAGAAAATGCCCCCTAAAAACATTCCAACATTCAAATTATCTATATTATCAACCGAATCAAGTATAGGTAAAATTACCGGCAGCATAGCGCCTATAAACAGCATTAAAAATACCAGCCCCAGACCAAACCTGATTATGAATAAATTAAAACCCTGACGCAGGTATTTTCTGGTATACGCCCAGAACGCAACCACGCCTGTCACAAGAGAATGCACAAAGACAAATTCCATAACATTGGAAATGTATGAAAAGAGCAGTATCAATACTACGAAAAATAATACACCCAACAGGATGAACATTGAGTACTGGTTCAGGAATTGAGTAACTGTTTCTTCAATGCCCTGTAATCCCGGTTCCCAGCCAGGGTCTCCACCCCCGTACTGCTGACCTGGATTGCCATAGTTGCCGCCGCCCCCTCCGCTGCCGCCCAGCAGTAAGACAATAATTCCAAGTTTTAGCCATTTCCAGAAACTAAAAGGTTCGAATAGGGTCTTTTTAGTCCTTTGCAGTGCCCCATCCACTGCATCTATGCTGAACCAGCTCATAACAGGTAATAATTTTGTACCTATTAATAGTTTACTTTTGCCTATAAATACAGGATATTGTAATGATAAAATATTATTTACCATATCTGGTATCAAAACTTTTATGCTTAAACAGGGGAATTCTTTTTTGAGGGTTGGGACGTAATATCCTTCTACTTAAAGGGTTTAAAAATAAAGGGGTTAGGTTAAATGAAAGTAACAATGTGCTTTATTGCACCTGAAAAATTGAAACGGCTGGATGAAATACAGCTTGCAAAATATGAATTTGAGAATCCGGATAAGTCAACAAATGTAAAACAAAACCAGAAATAATCAATCGTTCAATGGTCTGGGCTGTTTGTCTTCTGGCAGGACTGGAAGGTTCATAGTATTTACCAGCAGGGGGGATTCTATCTCCTTAGCCCTTTCAATCAAAAGGGATTTGCCAATTTCAGTCAGCCCGAACAGGGGAATGGCAGTGCCTACCTGAATGAGTGGTTTTACCATTTCTCTTACATTCCCTGAAGCGCAGCCGGTAACCACGTCTACCAATGCTAACAGTTCCCTGGTCTCCTCACAGCCTATTCCAGTCAGGTGGGCTGCCATCAATATGGCTTTGGCCCCTTCCTTTGCATCCGACCCGGCTTCCATTGCACGCACCCGGGAGGCAGATGCAACGTCCACCACAGAAACTGCAATT
>DAOWEE010000114.1 GCA_030638625.1 Methanosarcinales archaeon | reverse complement strand
TCAGGCTTTTTGGGCAGCAGGGACCTGGTCTCCCCGGCAAGGGCTGATGCTTCCATTATCGAGGCTTTGAAAGACAGGATAATGAACGACCGGGTGATACTGTTCTGTGTGACCTGCAAGACATGGGAATCCCGAACCAAGGTGTCCCGGGTACCGGAAGTGCCTGAATGTCCTTTGTGCAAGAGCAAAATGATAGCTGCCCTGAAGCCGTGGGAGGAGGAAGAAATTAAGCTGGTGCGCAAAAAAGAAAAATCTGCTGATGATTTGAAACGGGTGCGCAGGGTGCACCGCAATGCCAGCCTGGTGCTGTCTCACGGCAGGAGTGCGGTCATTGCCCTGGCAAGCAGGGGACTGGGGCCGGAAACTGCATCCAGGGTAATACGTAAGATGCGTGTGAATGAGGATGGGTTCTACCGGGATATCCTTGAAGCTGAGCGGAATTATGTGCGGACCAAGAGATTCTGGGATTAGTTTGTTCGTACAACCACAAACTATATTTATATGACTGGTTATATATATTTTATAAAAGCCGTGTCTAACAATAAATGTAATTCAAAACACGTTTAACAACCTCCTATACATTAAATGTGTATTCGTCATCTAGATACGGCTTTTTCCTCCGTACATTTGTCGCAGACATATTTGCCACGCATTTTATAGAATCAATTATTCCCACCTTTTTAGTGCCCTGCATTACAGGATAACAAGTAAATCATCCCAACGCTTCTGAATAAATTGTGTACATAATCTTATAGATTAGATACCACTAAAAAACTCTATATATCACTTATTACAAGTAAGGTACCATCTGCATGCAATTGTATTGCAGAACACAATGGGCCTGTGGTCTAGTCGGTTATGACATCGCCTTTACACGGCGGGGATCCGGAGTTCGAATCTCCGCGGGCCCATACATCTACTCAGGCCAGTAGCGGGCCGCACACGTATGAAGCCCTGCGGGCGTCATACGTGGACTGTTTAATTCCTCTTTCTCTTTTATGCTTATCAAAAATCTCAAAAGTATGCTTGTTTCTCAATGGGGAAAAAATGTAATACAATGTCCCGCATGCCCACGATTTTTTATATCACCCTGACAATATAAAATTTATTGTATATTGTATAATAACACTTATAAGGACATTTGAATATATTAATAAGTAGGAAACTATCAATTTCCTAAAGGAGAGGGTGTTATTGAAACGAAATATCTTAACAGAATTTATAATTCTCCTTCTACTGATATCACTGTTCCTTCCATCGGCAGCTATTGCCGAAGAATATGTTATTGGGGATCAGAAGACGCCAGTAGAAAGAAGTGAAGGCCAAGAAGACGCCACTTACGTTGGTGCTGAGGAATGTAAGACGTGTCATTTAGAACAATACAATGATTGGATTACGACCGGACATAATTACAAATTGAACACACCAGATGAGATTCTTGCTGTGCGGCCAGACCTGCCCATGCCTGATGGGTACACTAAAGATGATATTCTTTACATCATCGGGGGCTGGGGCTGGAAAGCACGGTACATCGGAGCTGATGGATATATCATAACCAAGACCGGCGAAAACCATGACATTGATGGGAAGAACCAGTACAATCTTGCCACAGGAGAATGGGTAGACTATAATGCTGGCAAAGAAAAGAAATATGACTGTACCAAATGCCACAACACCGGGTCTTCATATGATACGGACCAGGACAACCTGCCTGGTATGGGGGGTTCCTGGGAATTCAGGGGCATCCAGTGTGAAGCATGCCACGGTCCGGGCAGTGAACACGTGGCCCAAAGCGGTGGAATAGGCGTTGCGATAGTATTGAACAGTGAAGCATCAATGTGCGGCCAGTGCCACAGGCGGGGTGGAGATGATGACAAGATACCGGCATCAGGCAATTTTGTCCAGCATCATGAACAATATCTTGATTTCCTGGCTTCAGGCAAGATGTCCGACCTGGATTGTGTGGATTGTCACAACCCTCATCAACCGATTCACATGGGAGCGACCAATACTGAAGCAGGTAAAGGTATTATAAAAGCCTGTGAAGACTGTCACCAAAATTCAGTAGCTGAATATAATGGTACTGTGATGCAGCTTGAAGGAGTGGAATGCATCGACTGCCACATGCCAAAAGCATCATTGTCAGCGGCACCAGAATCCGAATTTGTGGGAGATGTAAGATCACATCTTTTCAGGATGGATATCTCTGCAGATGCTGAATACATATATACGGACCCTGCAGATAATAAGCAATATGCCAATCCTGCCCTCACAGTGGAATATGTCTGCCTGCCATGTCATGAGGATATGGATAAAGAATGGGCAGCAGAGCATGCTCCTGAAGCCATGGCCTTGATGCCAGAGGCACCAACACCTGAGGAAAGTCCGACCGAACCATCACCCGGATTCGGGATACTGGTAACGTCAACTGTACTAATGGCAGTATATCTGCTAAAAAGAAGGTAACCCTGGTTACCTTTCTTCTTTTTTTCCTATTAGATTACCTGATAATTATAATAACTTTAATAACGTTTATGGGTCTATTCTTTATACCCAGAAGGAGCCGTTATTTTGACAGAAACTAAGAAAAAGGAAAACACAATTGCATACATACTTCCTTTCGTTGTTATGGGAGTGTTCCTGATCCTTGTACAGTTGATCTCGATCATGCTTGCCCAGCCCATGATCTCAGAGGGCATGCAGTTCACAGACAACCCAGAGAATGTATGGAATTCGATCTATTATATCGGACTTATACTGGCATTTACCCTGGTCATTCTTATTGCTATCAAGAAAAATATCAAATGGCTAATCCATGGGTTCATCCTCTTCGCAATAGCTTCAACCCTTTACTATGTATTTTTTGCAATTACTGCAGGGTTCATGGATGACACTACCAGCTTCTGGCTCACTCTGGCATTGTCGCTTGTGCTCACCGCACTGCTATACTTTTTCCCTGAATGGTATGTCATCGACATCATCGGTATCCTCATAGGTGCAGGAGTAACAGCTATTTTCGGAATCTCTTTTGCCGTGGTACCAACGCTGGTACTGCTGGTACTGCTGGCAGTCTATGATGCTATATCAGTATACCAGACCAAACATATGCTCGTTTTGGCAGAGGGTGTGATGGATATGAAAGTCCCCATACTGTTCGTCATACCGAATCACTTGAACTTCTCATTCCGCAAATACAAATATGATAAAGATGGTGAACGCGAGGCTTTCTTTATGGGGCTGGGGGATGCGGTTATGCCCACCATACTGGTAGTATCTGCCAACGTGTTCATTACCCAGGCAGATTTCGTAAAACTGCTTATATTCGAGCTACCTGGGATAGGTATGATAAATTCACCAGCCTTGGGTGCGGCTGTAGGTACCATTGTGGGCTTTACGGCACTGATGGTGCTGGTGGCAAAAGGAAAACCGCAGGCAGGACTCCCCTTCCTGAACACCGGGGCAATTCTTGGATATGTGCTGGGTTGCCTGTGGAGCGGCGTACCCATAATCCCATTATAATCGAAGGATATTTTACATATAGAATATCTTAAAATTATCATTCGATAAAATAACCCAGAAGATGAGGTTGCATCCTGATGCGAATAGGAGTATATACCTGCCACTGCGGTAGCAACATTGCGGGCCACCTGAATGTGGAATCTGTACGTGAATTTGCCAGTACCCTGCCCGACGTTGTCGTATCAAAGGACATAACATATGCTTGCGGGGACCAGGGGCAGGATGAGATTAAAAAGGACATCCAGGAATTCGACCTTGACCGCATTGTAGTTGCCGCCTGCTCGCCCAGGCTACACGAGGTGACCTTCAGGCGGGCGGCCGAAGCTGCCGGGCTGAATCCCTACATGGTAGAGATTGTGAACATACGCGAGCAATGCAGCTGGGTACACAGGGATTCTTATCATTACGCTACCCAGAAGGCCAAGGACCTGGTGGCTATGGGCGTTGCCAGGGCGCGGCTGCTAATCCCATTGACGGTCGAGACTGTTCCTGCCAACAGGGATGTACTGGTAATCGGCGGCGGGGTCACAGGTGTCCAGGCGGCCCTCAATATGGCTGAAAGTGGCATAAAGGTACATCTGGTCGAGCGCGAGCCCATGCTGGGCGGCTGGATGGCGCGGCTTAACGAAGTGTTCCCGACCAACGACTGCTCCATGTGCGTGCTGGCTCCCAAGCTTACCGAAGCCACTGACCACCCCAACATAACTGTACATACCTATTCTGAGATAAAAGAAATAACAGGGCATATCGGGAATTTCCACATTACTGTGCGGCACAAACCCAGGTATGTGGATGAATCAAAGTGCAAGGGTTGCATCGAACTATGTGCTACAGTGTGCCCAATAGAAGTCCCCCAGGAAATTGATGGTGGATTGAGCCTGCGTAAGGCCATCTATTTGCCTCATGCCCAGGCTGTGCCCCTTGTGGCCGTGGTTGACCCTGAACACTGTGTTGGGTGTAAATTGTGCGAGAAGGCATGCGAACCAGAGGCAGTGGATTTTAATCAGGAGGAAGAAGAAGTTAAGTTTGGTGTGGGCGCCATTATCGTGGCTACCGGATACCGTCCTTTTGATGCATCAAGGAAGCCTGAATACGGTTATGGCACTGTGCGCAACGTCATCACCAGTATGGAACTTGAGCAGATGCTGAATGCTTCGGGTCCCACCAATGGTATGGTGGTCCGTCCTTCGGACGGACATAAGGCAAAAAGGGTAGCATTTATCCAGTGCGTGGGCAGCAGGGATGAGACTGTGGGCAACCCGTATTGTTCCAGGGTGTGCTGCATGGCTGCCATAAAGAACGCCGGGCTTATCAGGGAAAAGGACCCTGAGACCAAGGTCAGTGTACATTATATCGACATCAGGGCTGGCGGCGAGAATTACGAGGAGTATTATATCAGGAACCAGGAAAAAGATGTAGAATTCATCAGGGGGAGGGTGGCATCGGTGAAAGATGTTGACGGCGAAGCTGTCATCACCTATGAAGATACCATGACCGGTAGAATTGTGGACGAGACTATGGATTTAGTGGTGCTCTCTGTGGGCCTGGAGCCAAATCCGCATACCGGTGAAATTGTAAATGCCCTGAACCTGAGCCGGCGACCGGACAGGTTCATCCAGGCGGCCCATCCCAAAATGCGCCCGGTGGATACTCACACCAGGGGTGTGTTCGTGGCCGGCTGTGTTTCGGGTCCCAAGGAGATACAGGTGTCCATTGCACAGGGTATTGCCGCATCGGCCAGGGCCATGAGTATATTGAGCAGTGGCAGTATCCCTAAAGATGTGTTTGGGGTTGAGGTTATTGATGAGCTGTGTACCGGCTGTCGGCTTTGTGAGGAGGTATGCCCATATACCAGGATAACGGTGATGGACGGCAAGGCTGTGGTGGATGAGCTGACATGCAGCGGATGCGGTGCTTGTGCGGCCGCTTGTCCCAGAGGTGC
>DAOWEE010000352.1 GCA_030638625.1 Methanosarcinales archaeon | reverse complement strand
GAAGTACATTCATCCGAATCTGTTACAGTTGAACCGGTAACCGTATCGTTCGCCACAACGGTAGCATTGTTGGTAATTGAATCTTCGTCAGGAACCACATACGTTGCATTGTATGTCCATATCTCGCCTGGATTCAAAAGGCCATCACCGTCATCACCGTACGGACCTGCTGTCGTTGTCCTGTTATCGGTCAGTACCACATCTGTAAGGTTAACCTGACCGGTATTGGTGACTGTATAGTCATAGGTGATAGTGTCACCGACAACAGCTTCAGGTGGACAAGATTTTGTTACAGTAATATCCGGATGTACTACCATTACTATAATCTCGTCAACTCCAAAACACGTTTCATTGTCGGAATAACTATTGCTATCGTTCACCCACACCCTATATGTGGTAGTGGTGGTTGGACAGGCCAGTGGATTGGAAACATTAGTAGCATTCAAACTTCCATCATCCGGTTCCCATCGATAGAAGTATGGTGAATCGCCACCCGTGGCTACAGGACTCCCTCCAATAACCACACAATCTCCAACAGGAATTGCCTTATCAGGGCCGGCATCAACAGTAACAGACCCATTGCCTACTGTAATATTCATTGAAGTTTCATTACTAAGACCCCAGAGGTTGGTGACGTTCAATGTTACTGTATAGGTTCCTCCCGGTGTATACTGATGGGTCGGGGTAGCATTGAACCCGATATCCATGCTGCCGTCCCCAAAGTCCCACACATACACGACAATTGGGCTTTCCCCGTTTGATAATGAGATAAATTCAGCACTGCCGGAGCAGGAAGGTGTTGCAGTAAAATTGGCCTCAGGTGGAGAGGGTGTAAGTCGTGGTAAATAATCCTCTGACCAATAATCCTGCTGGCTGCCAGATTGCATGTCATACCTGAATAATAGAGCTGCCAGCCTGGAATCATGATTGCCTACGTTTATTGCACCGATTTCAAGAACGCGTCCTGAATAGTTATAAATCAGTCCTGTAGAATTACCTGTACTCTCCCATACCAACTGATTTGTATCTCCAAATTTGATGGCTTCATTCATAATGCTATCACCGTCGTAATCGAACATTATTCGATAAATCTCAGTTAAGCCGATATCAAATTGTGAACCACTTAGAGGATCATTGCCAGAAATATATGGTCCGCCTTCAAGAATTATTTCTGGACTATTATTATATACATGCCTTGTTCCGTTTGATGCATTGCCATTACCAGTGGCATCTCCAATGGTACCGTTGGTGACAATCTTAAAATATAATGAAACGTTGGGATAATCTGAAAATACATCAATATAAATGCTTCCCATTTCCAGATCGAATCCGCTTGTATAGTCAATTGTGTAAACTGTAGCATTTGACGGATCAAACCAAACAAGATCACGGGTGTGGTCTACTACGTCATATTTGAAAGGTTCAAGAACTGTTCCTTCCAAAGCAATCCAATCAGAATCATTTCCATCCACAGTGATCTGTGCTGAAGCTATTTGTATTAAAGCAATTATAATAATCCCTGTTACTAAAAATCTTTTCAATTTCATTAATCCCACTCCATACGAATTGAATTATAATATCATCCGACTTTTTTAATTTAAGAGAACAATGGCTAGGTGACAATAAAAAGTAAAAAGAAGTATTGATTCGAAAAGATATTTCGAAACTTAAATTTGGCCTTATGAATTCAAACAAATTATAGATTCTTTGCTAATTGTAATCCATTCGGTTTCCACATTCGGATTTAAATCCTCAAAAATAATCACACTATTCCTATTAATATCCGCATACCTTATGTGACCCTCAAACTCATACTCCACAACCCAGTGGTACTGCCCGTTTACCAATCTTGCACCCAACACCTTGGCAGGTATTCCTTTTGCCTCCAGTATTGATGCAAATGCCACTGAAAAGTCTTCACAATCGCCGGTGTTACCGTGGGTAAGGTAATAATCAGGGTTTTGCCACAGGTCACTCCGGGGCGGATTATTGAACAGTTCATCATCAGTGATGTAATTGAAATCGACCGGACTATTGTTATGTTTCCATAACAATGCACCATCAGTGAGTATGGTGTGGTTGGCATACCATACTACGACCTCATTCCCTGGCATTATGTATGAGCTGGCATCCTCAGGATATAGTATATGGTTTTTGAGATTAAACGTGCCCATGGGCCGTAGTGAAGTTTCAAAATCCGGGATGTTCAACAGCCAGGTATCGTGTGTGGATTCAAGGTCATTGTGCCCGTTTTTATCGATATCGGCCATAGAGAGCTGGTAACCGGATACATCCATTCCAAAAGAGCCGCTCATCCCGCCATTGTTCACCTCTGTCGTCATTACTAAATGTGAGATCAGAATAATTACAATCGGCAATAGAGCTATTAATAACAAGCGTGCAAGGGATTTAAAAGCCATTTTTTCGTTTTGAATCAGTGTCATTTTTTTGGACCAATTAGACTTCAGTCAAGTCATCATTATCATTATCATGTATTGTATAAGTTATATTCATATATATTACTTTGCATGCACCCAAAAGTAACTCAGAACAGAGGTGCTTGGTGTTGAAAATCCGAACAATAGGGTGCATTACATTGATACTGTAGTGCACCTTTCAAATGCCCGGACATCCAGTCCATGAATCCAGCGTTATCACTAACCCTGAACATTGTTTCTTACTATTGTAACTCACATTTATTTATTTAAACACTTTTTAATTGTACACGTATATGGGAGAATCTAAAGACGTTTTTATTGACATTCTCAATAAGATTGAAAAACGTAAGTCCATTAGTTTACGACAAATTGCTAATGAAATGAACTTAAATGAAAACGAAGTAAAACCGATAATCGAAATTTATCTCAAACACAATTTTATAGATAACTCTAATAAACAAAAAATATATCAGATGACAAAAGCGGGGAAGGATTATCTTAGGATTAAGAGCTGATTTCTGTAAACTTAACTGGCTAATTTAAATCCTTGAACATGATTTCTTGTACTTTGTCTAAAAATTCAATTCCTTTAGGCGTAATTTTGTAATGAGTAGAGTATTGCTCTGCTTCTACAAACCCATTCTGTTGAAGAAAACGGAGATACTTGCCAGCCAAAACGAAATTCAAATTCGCTCCATAAACTATCCTTGTTTTGTTAGCTCCACCTTTTGTGATTTTTAAAATGGCAACCGTAATATCCATTTTACTTCTTCTTACTCTCTTTTTTTTGCTACTATCCGCTTTAATGTCAGCAAACCCCCTTGCATTGTTACAGACAGATATTATCTACTATTTGGATTCATCTTCACTCTGATAATCCCCATTTGAATTCCATAAGTTAGGATTTGTCCAAATATATTTTACACAATACTAATTCGGATTACTCACTCTTATACATATCTATTGATTTACAATGTTATGAGACTAATACCACAATGTGCAACGATATGCTATACCGCTTTGACACCGTATTCGAAACAAAAAAATGGCGGGCTGGAAGGGATTTGAACCCCTGGCCGATGGATTAAGAGTCCATCGCTCTGCCTGTCTAAGCTACCAGCCCTTGTTGAGACTTTCTCTTAATTATACTATCATGATATATACGTTTCGTACCGGACTTATTGACAACCTTTTAATATTCAAAAATGAACTAAAGAGCAATCAGGATAAAACAAAATAGTGGCTTACATGGACAAAAAACTTTTAATGTGGGATGAAACCATATTCAAGGACCCGGACCTGTTCGAGCTGGACCACGTACCAGAGTACTTCGCCCACCGTGACAGCCAGATGCAGACCCTTATGTACTGTGTAAAACCTGCTCTGCGCGGCACCAAACCCATAAATGTGCAGTGTATAGGCCCCCCAGGTACAGGCAAAACCACAGGAGTGCACAAACTATTCGAAGAAATAGAAAATGTCACGTCGAAGGTGATACCTGTGTACATCAACTGCCAGTCCAATGCCACCCGCTATACTGTATTTTCCCAGATATATAAGAAACTCTTCAAACACAGCCCGCCATCTTCGGGTGTATCGTTCCATAAGGTAAATGAAAAGATAACCCAGTACCTGGCAGACGAAGAGATAATCCTGGTAGTCGCCCTCGACGATGTGAACTACTTGTTCCATGAAGGCGAACACGACAATGTTTTCTATTCATTGCTTCGCGCCCACGAGACCAATCCAGGTGCCCGCATAGGTGTGATATCCATTCTTAGCGATACCGGTACCGGATTTCATTTAGACCCAAAGGTAGAGTCCGTGTTCCTTCCGGAAGTTATAAAATTTCCCAGATACAACACCGACGAGATACTTGATATCCTGGATAACAGGGTGAAAATGGGTTTTTTCCCTGATGTAGTAAGCGCTGGTGTAGTGGAAAAAGTAGTAGAATATGCCGACTTGCTGGGCGATTTGAGGGTAGGCATCGACCTGCTTAAACGCTCAGGCTTAAATGCTGAAAGACAGGCAAACCGGACCATTTCAGTGGAAGATGTGAACGGCGCTTATGAATCCTCAAAGCTTATACATCTCACTTACCTGCTAAAGTCACTGAAAAAAGAGGAGAAGACCTTACTGGAACTGATATCAAACCTTGAAGAGATTACAGCCGGTGAACTTTACAAGGCATTCCGTGAAAAAACAGGCCTCGCATATACCAGATACTACGAGACACTGGAAAAATTACTGGTCTTAAAACTGGTGGATACAAATTTCACTGGTAAAGGTACAAGGGGACGAAGCCGTATTATCAAGTTGAGGTATGGAGCAGAGGAAATACAAAAGCGTCTGAGCTAATGTAAAATCCACAACCCCCCCATTTCACATGGAAATTTATAATCTGCTATTTAATTAAAATACTACCGAATAAAAATAAATACCCACAAAAAGTGGGAATACAATTATTTCTTGAACTCGGTATAATTGCACTTACCGCAGGTTAATCTGTCCTTATGTTCTGCAAGGAAAAAACCTTCACCACAACGGGGGCAATTCTGCCTAATTCTCTTGATTGAGTTATCAGATACTTCGTAATATTTATGTGCAGCCATTGTAATCACCATTATTCTTCAGTTGCTTCTGCTTCATCGGAAGCTTTTTCTTCTACAGCTTCCTTTACCGGTTCTTCTTCAACCTCTTCTACAGGTTTTGATTTGTTCCGCTCAATGACATATTTGTTTTCCACTTCTGCTGCCCGGGCTGCATCAGAATATATCTTAGCATATCCGGTTATTTCATGGCTACCGTATTCAGTTGTCAGGTTACCAAGTACCAGCAGTTCATACTGGGAATTGAGCATTGCGACCAGTTTGTTCTTTACCTCATCCCTGGAAGGGGTTGCACCAGTATTTGAGATATTGAATGTAATCTCTTTTCTGTCAAGCAGAGAGTTTTCCCTCTCTTTTATAATTTCAATGTCCAAATTGAATCCTCCATTTTATTATCGTCAGATTATAGCTTTCCTTAATCTTATTATTGAATATGTACTTTTCTATCGAAATGAATCTAAATCTTTCATTCGCTGGCCATACGTTCCAGCATTCCGCATATTTTGGTCTTTACATCAGATGTGACCTTCACCATTATGGCACCTTCATCAGGCAGCCCGTATATAACCACCGATGACGGGGGAGCAAGCACAATTGCCGGTAAAGCAGCCAGGTCTTCCTCACCTTCCACCATGATCTGTACTGGTTCGTTGGTATCCAGGGCATTGGTAAGTGCAGATACCAGTTCAGGCGTCACACAACCTGCAGGGTTTTCAACCTGAACTTCCCTGAAATCCGGATGCCTGATACCTTTGATAATCTTATTCTCTGCCGGGGCACGATGTGTTTTTTCATCCACTACCGAGATGTCGGGCACGATGTCGCACTGGAGTAGATTGAATGTTGAGATGTCGCCCACAGCAATAAGCTTGGCAGGATTCCCAATATCTGCGAGCATTTGCCGGGTGGTTTCTATCCCATCTCCAGGGTAAAGCACACCGAATTGCTTTCGCATCTCATGGCGCATGGACTCTGGCAGGCAGAATGTCTGCCCCAGGATGGTCTTAAACATAAATCCACTACCGGACCTTCAGTGCATATTCGCCGCGCAGGTCCACATTGAGTTTTTTTGCAATATTAGAACGTGATGGATCGACAATAACTACGTAACCGCTCCAGTCTGAACTGAGGTTACTTGAGCCGCAAGCGGCACATGCAGTACCTGAGGTAATTCTGTGACAATCATTGCATGCTTTATCTGCCATATCTATATCACCCTATTCAGGCCTCTGCCTTCTCATTTTTTTTGAGGTCTTCTTCAATCCACTCGAGCTTGCCCAGGAAAGGCTGGCGCATAGTAAGACCAATCTTACTATCCCTTGGTTCCTGCTCGTTGATGCTCACTGCAACGATTCTTGCGCGGACATGGTCTCCTTCTGAGAGTGACCTGTTACTTTCCTTTGTTACAAGACGGGCATTCTTTGAATCGTATGATATGTACTCGTCTGTTATCTGGCTGACATGGATAAGTCCATCCATTGGCCCGATGCCGATGAATGCGCCGAATTCCACAATCTCCACAACACTGCATTCAATAATCTCCTGCAGTTCGGGCTTGAACACCAATGCATCGAACACACATTCATAATATACCGCGCCATCTCCTGCAATGATATGCCCATCACCAACTTCTTTCACGTCGATTATGGCAACAATGGCGCCAATCTTCTTATCTATCTGCCCTTCCAGTTTGTTTATCAAGGCAACCTTGACTGAATCGTTAACATCATCTCCCAGCAGTTCTGGAGCGATACGTACTGTGTCAGCCAGTTTCATTTTCCTGTACATTCAATAATCCTCTGTCTCTGTAATTAATGGAATTAATAATTAAATGAATATGCCGGACATTTCACATCATTTCAAGATGATCTTTGCCGCGCAAGTACACTACTGTGATGTCCTTACTACATAATCTTTTCTTAAGCTCGATGTCATTTGTCAAAACTGCAGCCTCTTGTTCAATGGCCAGTTCTATGATTGCATCATCGACAGTCCCTTCTGTCATCACTTCTGCACATTTGGAGGTCAGGGTCATGCCAGTATTTGCTGCCAGTTTATCCTTACCTTTTGCCAGTTTTTTTAAGGCAGTCAGTTCCCTGACCACGCCTGAGGGTACAATAAACTCATCAAATCCAAGCCGGTTAAGTTCCTTGAAGATATCCACTCCGAACTGGACAGGAACCATGAAAGCATTGGTATCAATAATTACTTTCATATTACCATCTTGATTATTTTATGGTGCCTGAACCTATGAGTCTCCATCTGGCCCCGACCCTTCGGCTGATAGCAACGCGGTCTCCCTCATCGGCACAGACCGGTCTTTTCAGTTTTACTTCAACTTCCTTCTTTCGGGCGCTGGTTGCTACACCCACAGTGGTAGCGGTCCCTATGTTGAGCATAAGTGGTTCATTGGAATGGATAGGATCGATAACCAGTTCGTCGGCCGAACCCACTACTCTCTCCAGCAGCCTGACTTCCATAACAAATCCGTCCCTTGTTGGGGGAAGTTTTCCTGGCTCGCCTGCTACCTGACCTACCAGGCTATCGCTCTTGGTGATGGAGGGGTCAAGTTTAGTTCCAACTCCTATCAACCCGCCTGGAGTGGCTGTTTCTAACTTATCATTTCCGGCCATGATAATGGTAACTTCAGTTTCTATGGATTCCCAACTAACTGCACCACCAGATTCGATTCTGCGACCGGGTCTTATCTCTATCTTATCACCCGGACTGAGGGAACCCTGGCTTATGGTCCCACCAATCACACCGCCTGTTATCTTGCCGGGTTTGGTGCCGGGTTTGTTGATGTCAAAGGAACGGGCTATGAGCATGCGGGCCGATTCATCCACGTTCTGTTCAGGTGTTGGGATGTGCTCTTCTATGGACTGGATTAAAAGGTCAATATTAACTGACTGCTGGGCAGACAATGGAATAATGGGTGCACCTTCTGCTACTGTTCCCTTGACGAAATCCAGTATCTGTTGATGGTTCTCGATAACTTTCTCCCTGCTGACCAGATCTATTTTGTTCTGGACTATGACAATATTCTTGATGCCTATGATGTCCAGTGCCATCAGGTGTTCTTTGGTCTGTGGCTGGGGACATGCCTCATTAGCTGCAATGACCAGTACGGCTCCGTTCATGATGGCTGCGCCGGATAGCATGGTGGCCATGAGTGTCTCGTGGCCGGGTGAATCTACAAAAGATATTGTCCTGACATCTTCTGTGGCAGTGTTGCAGTGTTCACAGGTGTCGGCCACTGTGTAAGCATCAGGCACGTCGCATTTGGGACATTTTCTAAAGGTGGAATCGGCATAACCAAGCCTGATGGAGATGCCCCTTTTTATCTCCTCACTATGCTTGTCGGTCCATACGCCTGATATGGCGCTGACCAGTGTGGTCTTTCCGTGGTCTACATGGCCCACGATGCCGATATTAACAGTAGGTTTACTCAACTATGTGTGTCCTCCAGTGATAAAATGGAAAGTAATGATGCTCTATTGTTGTATTCTTTATATTTAATATCATTGATGAGGT
>DAOWEE010000098.1 GCA_030638625.1 Methanosarcinales archaeon | reverse complement strand
TGGGATACCCAAACAGAATTACGCCGGATATCCTCAATAGGCATTATATAGTGTTTAACACCCAGATCTTCAAGGGCTCTGGTCATCATCAGCACCCGCTCGCCAGCCGTGAACAAATCATCCTGTTCATGGCTGGTCTGAGCGCTTCCGATGCCAATTATGATTTCATCTTCTTCACGTGCGATTGACTCAAGCACAGTCTGGTGTCCCAGATGATATGGCTGAAATCGTCCTATGTAGAATGCTCTTCTGGAGTCCATTCTCCTCCAGCCCAAACATCCTCATTGAACTTCTTGTAGTCCCAGGCGTTATTCTTATGTTTTTGGGCCGCAAGTTTCTGGACAATCTCCATGAATATAGGTTTTTCGTGGTATTCAATTCCCTTGACCTTATCCAGATATTCTTTACCAATAGCATTGCGGATAAAGATAGTGCTCCATCCATCCGGACTACCTACACTACCCACACTGATATCTGCATAATAGGACGTATAGTCCATGCAGTGATGGCAGGGTTTCCGGGCTAAGTGAGCAATTTCCTTGATTGGGACCAACGCTTTATCATCAGCGGTCTCTGCAACAAACTTGCCTTTTGCGAAATCAAGTTTATGAACAGTTTTCCGATCCAGACCCATGATGTTTGGTATGATATTCTCTCCCATATCATCATAGGTAAAGCTCTCCATGCATATCAGGCCGATAACAAGTTTAATCTTGTCAGTAAGGTTTTCCCGAAGAAGTGAAGCCGCATGCGCCTGACAAGGAGTGCCGACAACAACGATCCTCTCATATTTCTTAAGTACATCACGCAGTTCTGATAACACTGGTTCATAAGTATATTTAGTTCCACCAGCACTGGAGACTTCCTCAGCACTTGTGAGCACTACTACCTCAGTTTCCCAATCATCATTTCGTGATACACTAAGGGCTGCATCGATCTCACCCATCTCAAAGAGTGATTTGAGGATACCAGTAACTGCTGCACCATCCTGACCATGCAGTGAACTCTTGCCTACTCGCTGATCGATAATATTATCGAACTCATCTTCACCTGGAAAACCATCCAGTATAGGACAGATACGCTCGCAGGCCAAGCAGTTTTGACAGGCGAGACATGTGTCGCAGTCAACATAGCATTTCCTGTTTGCACAGTAATTGTCTTCCCTGCTGATTTCACTGAAGAGTTTTACCACAGTAGGCTCATCTACAGTCGGAGTGAACTTATCATAGTTCGCTTCATCGTACAACTTTACCTTGGCTGCCTGCATGGGGCAGATGGTTTCGCATCCGCCGCATGCTGTACATAACGTATTTTTAATTACCTGATATATCTTCGGGAACCCCTTTTGTGGCGCGGGGATCACAACACTCACTTAATTGCCTCCAATAATTTCCTTACCGATGAGTTTAATGGCTTTCTCTTTATTGGGACCAATTGGTGAACCACATAGGATTTGTGTAACACCGATTTGCATCAGGTCTTCCACTTTCTGTTTACATGTCTCAGGTGTTCCACAGATTGAGAATGCATCTACCATATCGGTTGTAACCATACCGCCCATCAATGAACCGAAGTCCCCTTTGGCAATAGCTCCACCGATGTCTCCTTTTGCTGAAACAGGGATGCCATGTCGCTCAAGCACCATATCAGGTGAGCCTGCTACGATGAATGCTACCACGATCTTAGCGGCTTCAATGGCCTTCTCTTCCTTTTTATCAATAGAGAAGCATGCATATGCACCAACATCAACTTCTTTGGGGTCTCTGCCAGCCTTCTTGGCTCCGATTGAGATTTGCTTAATTGCAACCTCGAAGTCTTTTGGATGTGATGCATTGATAAGCACACCATCTGCTACTTCGCCTGCAAGTTCAAGCATCTTCGGGCCCTGTGCACCCAGGTAGATGGGTATATTTCCTGCCTTGAAAGCCATCTTGGCACCAGCGATTTTGACACGCTCGCCGTCCTGGTTGACTTTTTTACCGGCAAAGAATTCCCTGAGAGCTGAGACTGATTCTCTCGATGTTAACAGGGGCTTCACCCATTCAATGCCCATTGCATCAAAGGTAGCCTTGTCGCCGGGACCGATTCCCATAATGGCCCTGCCACCTGAAATATCGTTAATTGCAGCAATACTGGATGCAGTGACTGCAATGTTCCTTGTGTAAGGGTTGGTTACTCCCGTCCCAAGTTTAATCGTATTGGTATTCATTGCCAAAACAGCCAGGGTAGTATAAACATCCCTGTTGTTGTAATGGTCTGTAATCCACACATTATCAAATCCCACGTCTTCAGCAAGTTTTGTATAACTGGCCAATTTTGACACGGGGTCACTAGGTACAAATTCTATTCCAAACAAATACGTCCCTCCATTAACTGGTTAAAGTATTGATTCATTACTGATTTAAAAGCATATTGGTTTTGTTCGGGAAAAAGGATATGACGGAGCAAGGTTATGAATAAATTTAAATGTCTTGAATTAATTTGAGATATTTCTGGTTCAGGTATGAAATATGAGATTGGATGCGTTTTTAGTAGAGCAGGAACTGGTAGCCAGCAGGGGCAGGGCTAAACGTGCTATAATCAGTGGTAAAGTAAGCGTGGACGGGAGAATAGTCTTCAAACCATCCAGCCGGGTTGGATACAACAATAACATCAGGATAATGGAAAACATAGACGTGCCTGCAGGGTATCTGAAACTCAAGTCCATCCAACAGCAAACCCGGCTCATACAACCCGGTGATACAGTACTGGACCTAGGTTCCAGTGCAGGTGGTTTCATCATTTTTGCATCAGAGATTGCAGCAGATGTCATCGGTATCGAGTTCAGTGATGAGTTCATGCCGTCCCTTGAAGAGGTGGCAGAGTTATACGATAATGTCAAGGTGATGAAAGGGGATGTGTTCAACATCCCGCTTGATTCACTGTCCGAGCAGCCTGTTGATGTGATATTGAACGATATTACCGTTGAACCAGAGGTGTCCATAAGGGTGCTTGAAAGAGTCCTACCGCTGTTAAAACCTGGTGGACGTATATTACAGGTATTAAAACTTGGTGACGGTTGCCGGCTGGATGAACAGATTGAGAGGATAAAAGGAATTGGGGTCTCAATCCAGCATATAATCGAGCCTGATAAAAGAGAAGTTTATTTGATAGCAACACTAATTGGAACGCACGAGGCGAATTAGTAAATGGCAGAAATATGCAGTGTATGTGGAAAAAAAGAGATGCTGCCCTATAAATGCAAATTTTGCGGCTGGACATACTGCTCAGAACACCGCCTGCCTGAAAACCATGACTGTACCGGACTGGAAATACTCAAAACCCAGGTCAGGGGCAGTGGTAAAATCATGTACCAGCCCGTTTCCGAGCCGATAAGTAAGCGAAGTATGAGTATTCCAGGACTGGGCAGCCGTAGCAGGTCACCCTATGCCATCCCGGTATCAAGGAATTACTCGCTGTATATTATAATGGTATGCGTGGCGGCATTCTTTTTACAAAATTTATTTTCAGCATTTACCGGTCTGTTCCTGTTAGTGCCCCAACTGGCTGCCGTTCGCCCCTGGACCGTATTTACCTATATGTTCCTGCATGGGAGTGGTGGTCACCTATTCTTCAATATGCTGGTACTGTTCTTTTTCGGCCCCATCCTTGAGCGGAAAATAGGAAGCTACAGGTTCCTTACTGTGTATTTCGGGGCCGGACTTCTATCTGCACTGGGACATATGGTTTTTTCAGGTTCACCCGTGCTGGGCGCCAGCGGGGCCATATATGGTATATTTGCATGTCTTGCAATACTTGAGCCGGATATACGGGTATATGTCTATTTCCTCCCTATGAAAATCGCCCAGGCACTGGCACTGTTCGCTGTCATAGATATACTCATGATTGGGTCCAATGACATGATAGCCCATGCTGCACACCTGTCTGGTTTGGTGTTCGGGTTATATATGGGTCTGAAGTTAAAGAAAAGTA
>DAOWEE010000344.1 GCA_030638625.1 Methanosarcinales archaeon | reverse complement strand
CGGCTTTGTCCTGCATATACGGATAAGCCATCAACAGGTCGTCCAGCCACTGACCCGTCCCAACAGGACCCCACAGGTTCAATTTGGTAATGTCACAGAGCCAGTTGGCCTTTATCAGTGCCAGTACATCACCGCAATGGTCCAGGTGCAGGTGGGACAGGAACACATTGGTAATATCGGTATGCTTATACCCACTCTCAAATATGCGTTGCAACACCCCGCAGCCGCAATCAAAAAGCACAGGACTGCATCCACTGTCTCCTCCTGCATCAACCATCAGCCCGGACTGCACCCTATCCTTTTGGGGTATGGCAACACCGGTTCCCAGCAACGTGACCTTCATTCGTTCCCCCTTTCATGTCAGTGTGGTGGCTATCTGCTCAACCGTATCCACCAGCAGGTCAACTTCTTCAGGCAGGTTGTATGCACCAAAGGATGCCCTGACCGTGCCCTCAACTTTTAGCAACTTGATGCTGGGTATGGCGCAGTGATGCCCGCTGCGGACACATATCTTCTTTGTCTCATCCAGTATCATGGCCACATCGTGGGGGTTCAACCCCACCACATTGAACGGTACTACAGCAGCCCGTTCCATGGGTCCGTACACTTCCACCTTGTCAATCTCAGACAGCCGCCTGGCAGCATCCCTGGCCAGCTCCTCCTCATGCCGCTGGATATCCTCAACCCCCAATGCTTTCACATATTCCACGCCCCTGCCCAGTCCGATGACACCCGGGATGTTGGGCGTTCCGGCTTCGAACCGTCCTGGCGCATCTTCCAGTTTATAATCGTCCTCTGTCACGGCATACACGGTGCCACCGCCCAGGTATGTGGGTTTGATGGAATCGGTGTCCTTCAGGTACAGCACGCCTGTACCCTGGGGTCCAAGCATGCCTTTGTGGCCCGGTACTGCCATAAAATCGCAATCAATCTTTTTCAGGTCAAACGGCATGTGTCCCACGCTCTGTGCCGCATCCACCAGCGACATGCAGCCGCTGCGGCGAGCGATACTTGTTATCTCTTCCACATCCATTACAGAGCCGAACACGTTGGATACATGGGTGAAGGCCACCAGTTTTGTCTGTTCAGTGATGGCACTGTCAATGTCATTTGGATTAATTGTTCCGTCAGAATCCGGGGTTACTATTGTTACTTCAATGCCATTTTCCTTTAACCTGAGCCAGGGCAGGAGGTTGGAATGGTGCTCTACATGGGTGGTGACTATATGGTCCCCCGCCTCCCAGTCCAGTCCCAGCGCTACCATGTTGATGCTTTCAGTAGTGTTGCGGGTGAATATGGTATGTTCGTAATCCCCGCCAATGAATCCGGCTACTGCTTCGCGGGCGTCCTCGAAATGGTTGGTGGTCTCCCTGGCAAGCCGATGTGCTCCCCGGCCGTGGTTGGCTGCATATTTGTAGAAATAATCACACATGGCCTCCACGACCTGACGCGGGGTCTGGGTGGTGGCGCCGCTGTCAAGATATACATATTCTTCCAGGACAGGGAAGTCCTTTCTGATGTCTTCGGGGTTGAACATTGGTGAATGGTATAGGTTTTTCATGAGAAATATAGTTGCGCAATTTTGCAGATTGGCGGTAATTTCCAACGAGTTGCGAGTGATAAACCACAGAGGGCACAGAGTACACAGAGTGGGGAAATCTGGTTATTATATTGCTTATCCAAACCGGACATCGTCTGCGGTCAACGATCTATTTAGAAAATGTCAGATTGCATGATGATATGCCGGATTAAATATATATATAGTTTAAACACGATTATACTAATCATGTTTAACCAATTCATCGACCGGGAAAGAGAACTACAACACTTAAACTCCGCATACGGGTCAAGCAGGAGCGAATTTATTGTAGTATTCGGCAGAAGGAGGATTGGAAAAACAGAACTGCTGCGCCAGTTTATAAAAGATAAATATGCCGTATATTTTCTTGCTGATGAAAGAGGGGATGCTGCAAACCTTTCAGAATTCAGGACACTTATTGCAGGCGGAACTGGCAACGAAATATTAGGCCAATCAACCCTTGATTGGCTGGATACACTGAAAGAGGCAGCTAAGACAGAACAAAGATTGGTTATTGTAATAGATGAGTATCCATCCCTAATAACCAGCAACAAAGCAATCCCTTCGATATTCCAAAAGGCGTGGGACCTGTACCTTAAAGATTCCAACATAATGCTCGTACTGTGCGGTTCGTCCATCAGCATGATGGAACGGCATGTCCTTGGCAGTAAAAGTCCACTGTATGGAAGGCGGACAGGACAGATCAAGGTGGAGCCATTGATGTTTAAGCATACAGGTGCGTTCTTCCCGGAATTCAAGGTTGAGGAACTGGTCAGGATATATGCCATTACCGATGGGGTTCCTTATTACCTCAAAGAAGCAAGACACAGGATAAATAAGATAAGCCAGCTTGAAATGTTGTATTCTATTGAAAGCCTGCTGCTTGAGGAAGCTGAGGTTTTGCTTAAATACGAATT
>DAOWEE010000361.1 GCA_030638625.1 Methanosarcinales archaeon | reverse complement strand
CTGCACATGTATCTCAAGCCCTATCATTACGCCGACCTCATCCAGGTATGGACGCAATTTCAAACTCTCATCCCGCATCTATACCACCTCCGGCGCTTTGGTATGGAAATCAGTATTCTGCTCAAAAGTATAAGCCGTCCTGATAATAGTCTCTTCATCAAAGTGCTTCCCCATTATCTGCAATCCTATGGGCAGCCCGTTGGCAAAACCGCACGGCAATGAGACCGACGGCACGCCCGCAAGGTTCACAGGTACCGTGTTCACATCTGCCATGTACAGCGTCAACGGGTCGCTTATCTTCTCTCCAAGTTTGAATGCCGGTGTCGGCATGGTAGGTGCTATGAGCACATCAGTATCTTTGAGCGCACGCTCAAAGTCCTGCTTAATAAGTGTCCTGACCTTCAACGCCTTAAGGTAATACTTATCCATATATCCGGCTGACAGCGCATACGTACCCAGCATGATACGGCGTTTCACTTCCTCGCCGAAACCCTGTGCCCGAATCTCGCTGTATGTAGTATGCCAGTCATGGTCTTTCTCCAGCCGCAGCCCGTACCTCATACCGTCAAACCGTGCCAGGTTTGAGGACGCCTCGCTCATGGCAATGACATAATAGGCGGCCAGCGCGTACTTCGTGTGTGGCATTTCCACTTCCTGCCAGGACGCGCCCAGGTCTTCAAGCCTGTGCACACCGTCCCAGACCGACCTCTCCACAGCCGGGTCAATGCCCTCACCGAAATATTCCTTTGGTACGCCAATGGTCAATCCCTTAACATCGTCCACCAGTGCCTTTGTATAATCCTTATCCCTGGATACTGACGTAGAATCCCTGGGGTCATGACCTGCAATCACATTGAACAGCAAGGTCATATCTTCAACATTAGACGCAATCGGTCCAATCTGCTCCAGGCTGTTGGCATAGGAGATGAGCCCGTACCTGGATATCACACCGTAAGTGGGTTTCAGGCCCACCACGCCGCAAAAGGATGCCGGACACCTGACCGAGCCGCCCGTATCAGAGCCCAGGGACAGTGGCACTTCGCCGGCAGCCACGGTGGCTGCACTGGCGCCTGATGAGCCCCCCGGCACCCGCTCAGGGTCCCAGGGATTAAGCGTAGGGCCGTAATGACTGCTCTCAGTGGACGTGCCCATGGCAAACTCATCCATGTTCACCTTACCCACAATAATGGCCCCTGCCGCCTTCAGGCGCTCGATAACGTGGGCGTCATATGGCGGGACATAGCCGCCAAGAATCTTTGATGCACACGTAGTCTGGATACCTTTGGTTGAAATGTTATCCTTGATTGCTATGGGTACGCCTGCCAGCGGTCCGGTATGTCCTTCCGCCTTCTTGGCCGCCTCAAAGGAGGACTCCTTTGCCACGGTGATGAATGTATTGAACTTGCCGCCCTCAATCCTGTCAATACACTTGCTTACTACTTCCCCGGCTGACGAATCCTGTATAGCTTCAAGAGTCTGTGATACTGTAATCATTCCACTTACCTCAGATTATCCTCGGGGCCTTGAAGTAGCCATCCTGCGTCCTGGGTGCGTTACCGATTGCCTCGTCCTGGGTGAGACAATCAGTTACCTCATCGTCCCTGAACACGTTATTCATTTCAAGCACATGGTATGTAGGCTCCACACCTTCAGTGTCCACCTCGTCCAGCTGCCCGAAGTAATCCAGTACCGAATTCAACTGGCCCGCATATCCTTCAAGCTGTTCCTCTTCCATTTTCAGCCTGGCCAGCCAGCCAATATGTTCCACGTCCTTTGTTGTGATCATGATGTTACATCCAGCGTTATCCTGTTTTCCTCTGCCACCGAATAAAGATATTTTCTTATATAGCCTTTATCTTGTTTCCTGTACCCAGCCTGCCTGGCAAGCTTACCCATAGCCGCCCAAACACCGCTGCCATATTGCATGGCTTTCTTGTCCCGCCATGCGATTTCGCCCGGCATAATTGTTTCTGCGGCCTTGCGCAATATGTACTTACCCACCTGTTCCCCTTCGACCTCCCGAACCTTCAATTCCGCAGGAATAGACAGCCCCAGTTGAATCATCTCCGTTTCAAGGAAAGGTGCCGCCAGCTTCATCCCTGCAGTCCCTGCCACGGTATTATCGCGCAGGATATCCCGCTGCGGCAGGCGTGACACATCTGCGGCAATAGCTTCATGCAGGGCAGACATTCCGTCTTTTGCAATCTCCTTATACCTGTGATACCCGCCGAACAGTTCATCGGCCCCCTGACCTGCCAGCAGCAGGTCGATATTCCGGCTTTTTGCCTCACTGCAGGCAATAAACAGGGGCACGGCCAGTGAGATGGTCATGGGGTCGGTGGTCCCCAGTGCCTCCATAACACTGGGAATCGTCAATTTAACATCTTCGAGTGTAATAGTCTTAAGAATGTGGTGTTTCCCAAGTCCCAGCAATTTTGCAGCTTCAGGTGCCCATGTAATATCATTTGACTCTGCAAAACCAACTGTGAGAAGTATGATGTCAGGTGTTTGCCGAGCTGCCAGCGCCGCAATCAGTGAACTGTCCACTCCGCCCGAGAACAGCACGGCACAAATTGGTCGTAAGTTCTTGCTCACACCTTCAGACAGGCTGTGAACAATCATTTTGCATACTGTCGATTCATCGTGGTTCCCTGTTGCCGGGACTATTGTTTGAAAATGGGCATCCATCTGTGGTTCCTCTGCAACTGTGACCGCTTCTACCTGCTACTCAACAAAATATGTTTGCATTAACAT
>DAOWEE010000194.1 GCA_030638625.1 Methanosarcinales archaeon | reverse complement strand
TAAACGAATCCGGTGAACCGGTACTTGTAACCATAGAGTACGGCGAGGGACTGATTATCGCCACCACCATCCATGAATTTCCAACACCCGAATTTATCAGGTGGGCGCTCGATGGCTCAAAACCCGCCAGCCTGTAGTGCTGTCACCAAACTTTGTTTAGTTCTGCTCTATTTCACTTCACTCTGCCCTACTTCACTTTACTGGCAGTTTTTTTAAGTCTTTCAACTTCTTCAGGACTGTTGATGTTGAGTACAAAGGTACCATGGCAAGGCTTTGTATAAGGAAAGATTATGTTATCGCCGTCCACTCCCACGTAGATTGGCGGGACACCTATAATGAACACATCGAACATATGATACCCTGGCTGGACATTATAAAGTTCATTGTAGTTGGAGTTGAGGTATGCGGCACATTCCTTGAACGTGACCTTAGAGAGCAACACCTCATATTTCATTTCATCGATGCAGCCCAACGTTCCACCTCCGATTTTATCTTCGACTTCAACGGTCTTGGATTGTGTACGGCCTTTGCCAGGATATTCGTAAGTCCCAGTTCATCACACTGCTGGCCCAGGGCCTGTGTGCTTTTCCCGAAAATTATACCCACACATTCCCCACTTACCAGTGCACTGGCAGTTGCAAGATAAGATACCCCTGAATCGTTGTGAATGAATACATAACAAATATCGGCATCCTCGTCCTTTTGGGCAAGAGCGCCGATAGTGGCATCAAGGTCAGCCGTATCCCTGATATAATGCCCTGCCGGGTCGGCTGTCTTGACCAGCTCCAGTGCGGCATTGTTGCCTGCTATCCTGACATGTGCACCACTCTTGTCAAGCAAGTCTGTGAGATAAATTGCCAGACTGGTCTGCACCGGCACCTCAGGGCATCCCAGCAATATCATGGCCTTTGGTGCATGGTGTGTTTGATTCAAAATACTCACTCCTATGACATTGAACGTCCTGTACCAGAGCCTTTAGAGGTCAGTTTTTGCATTTCTTTTTCATCGATATGTCCGCCGCCCTGTAACTTCATGCGCTCTCTCAGGACACACCTGTTACCCCTGCTGCCACCCAGTGGGTTCTTGGGAGTGCCCAGTGAATTCATGCATCTGGCCATAACTGCAGCGCCCCTGGCCAGTCCGTCATCCACGAACACCACATTGTTCTCTGGTGAATCGAATAGGCCCAGTTTTTTAATCCGGTTGAGTATCAACCTGGGTTTACATCCTGTAATGGCTGCCCGTCCCGTAAATCCAATCGCGCTTTTCTCTGTGACCAGATTCTCGTCCACGGCAATCTTCACCATCCGTTGTGCCATATCTGCACATACCGTATCAACCACTGCGAACAATGTGGACAGACCGTATCGTTCATAGACCTCGCCCCCTATCTTAGAGAGTTTTTCCAGGTCAGTTCCATTTTCTCCCACATCACATCCAATAAGGGTAACGCCGATCTCTTCTGCTGCTTTTGGGTTTACCGGTACACTTCCGTACCGGTTTACATTATGAGGCACCACTTGAATGGATATTAATTCATTCAGCTTTTCAGCATATTCCTGTATGACCTTGCCCCGGCGCATCCAGGTGAGCAGTCCAACCGGTTTGTTTTTGAACAGGTCAAGGGCAGTGCCGACTTTTTCATCCACCAGGTGCGTACCTTTAATAATGGCATCTGGGATGGCTCCGGCATAACCTGCAAAATTCCCAACGGTTTTGGCATAGGGGCTGTTGTCATTGGTGATACGGCCATCAAGTGTGGTACCAAAATCAATGGTCACACACGGGTTCCTGAAATCAACACCTGCCCATTTTGCACCTTCCTTGATACCTGCAGTGGCCAGTTCACCTTCCATCTCATTTGCCACAATTTCAAGACCAGAGGCACCAGTGGGTGGAAGCACGCCGCCCACTGCACCTGTAAATACTATCTTCTTGATCAGGCTGAATTTCCTGAAACGACTGTGCACATTCTCGCTTGACATGGCAGGTATCATGTTCTTTGGCGGCACTCCCGCCATCATACTCCCGTCGGCCAGGGCTTTGATAAAACTGCCTACATCATCAGGAGAATCAAATCCTGCCACTACACCGGTTGAGCGTACTACAAAATGAAGGTCTTCCTTTACATCGAGGTTGGCGGTCTGGACGGATTCTATAAGGGTATCGCGCACCAGTTCGGCCACAGATTCCCTTGTAAAGGATACACCTGTGAGGGTCTTGCCGAATATCTCTTCATTGGGCCTGGGACTCCTGACATCCCGAGTCATTTTTACAGTCTTGTTAACCAGACTGGTTTTGCCATCTTCCAGGTTTGTTGCGGTAAGAATGGATTTAGTGGTGGTATTGCCCACCTCGATTGAAGCTACAATATAGTATGGTTTGAATTTCAGGTCCAGCAATCTGACGTATGGACTTTCAGCTATCCTGGGTTTTGGACCAAAAAACCGGTTGGACAGGATTGTTATAGGATTTGTCATGATTTTATGACCTCTATGTGATGATTGTATAGATAAATGTTATTTATCGCGGTTGAGTATAAATCATACAATACTCATAAACTATCGGTGATTTTTCCTCTGTACATCTAGCTGATGGAGTAATTTATTTATGTTGTCCAAATCCGCATCTGTCTTAAAGCCAGTGCCTGCAAAGTGTGTACGTGAAGCATTAAATCCTGCAGACGTAAGCACTTCAACAAGTTCATCAATGGGTCCGGCTGATATTTTATTTTGTTTGCATAACCAGTGCTGGTCATAATAGGTGGGAATATCTATCTCATCTTTGCAAAATTCAATAATTTTCACAGCGTCCTTACATTTCCCCGACTTCCGGTGTTTAAGTTCGTCCAATACCATACTGCAAAAATCCTGCTCCTGAATAGTGCCCAGCCACAAAGGTCCGGCGAATTTGAGGGATTTTCCGCAGTTTGGACATACGGATAAAGATGCAGATCTAGGTTTAGGAGTAGATTCAGGCGTAAGTCCATATTCCCATGACCTGAACCCGCAGTGGAAACAGTGAGCGATAAAACCCAGCTTCTCCATGGTCGAATCGGCCCGGGACACGCCCCTTATAATCTCCAGATACACTCTGACATAATGACGGGTTACATGGGTGAGCAGCACATTCATCCCTTTATCCCGGCGTGCCAGTTCCCGTGCCGTCGCCCCCAGCAGGATGCGTGCCCCCATCTCCCGGTGGTATTCAGTGTTCAGCGGGACAGCTGCATACTTGCGAATCCCTGACTTCAGGTGGGCACCGCACAGGGGGGCGGTATCAGTAGCAGTGATGCACAGCAATCGTCGGGCTGAACGGGCCGCAGCGTCAAGGAATGGTGCAGGGGAGCCAAATGGGTCAAGGTCAACAATATCAAACTGTTCCTGATGCATCAGAGTATTAGCATTCTGGTTTGAGGGGGTGCAGGATTCTTCAAGGCCGTTTAATTTGATGTTTTCCCGCATAAGTTCGTAGGCATCTTGATTCCAGTCATTAAGATGGCACTTCAACCCCACCTCCTTGGCCATACGAATGCCTCTTATACCCGAGGCAGACATAACATCAGCGTAAGATATCGAAGCTGGTTCAACTCCTGTCCGGGCGATAAATCCGGAAATCGCCGCGACAGTAATATCCCGGTTCAATTCCATTTCTGGATTATAGAATACTGCGGTCGAAGAAGGAGGAAAATTTGCTGAATCATCAGGGAGGGGAACCCTGACCTGGATTGCCCCCTCGCCAATGACTGGTGTGTTCATTTATTTTTATACCACAGTGACATTCATTATTTTATTTTCCCTGCCCTTGAGGTAGAAAGCATATACACCGGTTTCGTTGAAAGTATAACTTACCTGCTTCATGTAACCGAGGTACTGTTCATCCTCCCATATGCCATTCTCATTAACAAGCACCCGAGCCTGTCTGGTATCCTCAAAGTTTCTCCATTTAAGGGTGTCACCTACGTTTATTTCCCTGTCCCCCACAGGTATGAATATATAATTGTCTATTCGAATCAAGAACTCCTGTGGATTTGGTGGCGGGGTAGGTTCAGGTGTAGCTGTCGGTTCAGCAGTCATAACAGCAGTTTCGTCTGCAGTGGCATCGGCCGTTGGCACAGCAGTCGGCGTTTCATCA
Source organism: Methanosarcinales archaeon (assembly GCA_030638625.1). Taxonomy (GTDB): domain Archaea; phylum Halobacteriota; class Methanosarcinia; order Methanosarcinales; family Methanocomedenaceae; genus Methanocomedens_B. Next base: position 3,430 of record DAOWEE010000194.1, on the reverse strand, counting down.
ATTTCAGGTTCTGTATCAGTGCAGCCTGAAATGAACACTGATAGCGTCAACATGGCCGCGACCAACATAATTAAAAGAGCATGCGTATATTTCATATAATATCACCTAATAAAGCCAATTGCTTTGACAATAATTTCTTCTTTCCAGTATTAATACATTCGTAGTTTATTATTACTATTTGCAATTCAAATTGAGACATAGTCTGCCATATTAACTACTAATTTTATATAGTTTTTAAATTATTTAATACACCACACATGGCAGGAAATTCCCAACCAGACCCCGTAGACGGCGGCCTTGAAGTCACAGTGGACATGGACATCCAGGATACCCATTTCATCTACACCCAGACCACTGATGGTTCAAAGAAGACACTCGACTACGATTACAAACGGTGCAACGGCTGTGGGATATGTATCGAGATCTGCCCGGTCAAAGCCATAGAGGCTGGCCCCCTTTTGGAGATCGCCACAGGTATGGATGCACCCCCCGTCATCATTGACCAGACGAAGTGTACCTTTTGCGGCATGTGCGCCTCCTTTTGTCCGGTCAGGGCTTTAAGGATGGACATCGATGGCGAGGACATTCTGGAGATGGAGGATTATCCCAGGCTTGACTCAAAAGTGATTATCAACGAGAAGTGCCTGCCGTGTTTATTGTGCGAGAAAGCCTGTCCCGAAGAAGCCATGAAACTTGAACTCACTTTTCCCACCAAGGAAGACGTGGCACCTTTCAAGGAGGGGCAGGAGGGCGAGATTTCAGTGGATATGGATAAGTGCAATTTCTGCGGATTATGCGCGCCTTTGTGTCCTGCTTTTGTGCTGGTTGAGCGTGAGCCCACACCTGATAACCCTGTACCTTTCCAGGACTTACTTGTTGATTTGGATAAATGCGACTATTGTAAGATATGTGAGGATTTCTGTCCTGAACATGCTATCAAGGTCAAAGGAAAACTGGAAGCAGAGGTGCCCAAAATATCGGGTACGCTGACAATAGATGACGACAAGTGCACCCGTTGCGGCTGGTGCAGGGAAGTGTGCCCTTACGATGCTGTAGAGATAGTGAAACCCTTTGAAGGGGATATCGAACTGATTGAAAAGAACCTTGTCGAGTGCGACCCCGTGGGCTGCCATGGCTGTTTTAATGTATGCCCGGCCCATGCCTGGTACGTGCCTCCTGATAAGAAAATAGACGTGGCAAAGGACTTATGCATCTACTGCGGGGCCTGTGAGAAGGCGTGTCATGTCCGTGCCATTGGTGTGGACCGGACCGGGGTGAAGCATACTCTTGTGAAGGACCTGCCCTGGTCTGCCCAGTGGAATGATGCCATTGATACTATCCATACCAGGCAGCGTACCAGACCTGATACCGCGCGCAGGATAGAGATTGAAACGGGCGAGATCCCACGCCCGGAGGTGCATGAGATAGCCACCCGAGAGGGGCACGAACATCTGGACGAGATTCGGTCCAGACTGGATGACCTGCTGCCCATGCTTGAGGATGCCAAAGTTAGGTTTGAGTGGGAGAAGAACCACGGTGGGTCGGTGAGGAAACGGGTTAAGAAGTTGGGACATCGCGAAGGGTGAATGAGCAACATTATTCTACAAAATTGTATTATACTAAAAAATAGAATTAAAAAATTGGGATATCCCCGACATTGAATGGGTAAATATTGGACGGGATTTACTGGATTTACATGATTCTGCAACCACTTTCGTATCCTGTAAATCCAGTCCATTCATTCAAGCAATGCGATTCTAAGTTTAACAATATATCTTAAATAGTGATGTCACCCACACTATGTTAAAGGGAGCCCTAAATAGTTAATTACGAGGTAGACCATGGTCATATCTGAAGCACCCATCGCACCAATAATAACCCCGCATTTACAGGGTGTTGAAACAGAAACGTTTCTTATGTTATCAAAAATGTCAGAGCAAAAGGAATCTTTAAAGAATATATTAAAAAAATATAATGCTAAAAGTCCTGAAGACATTGAAATAATGATAGAGCAAGGCGAAGTGAGGGAGCATCCGGCATATGAAGATTATTTATCTGCTCTATCTTATGAGCAGAATGTAAGGGACCTCAAAATTCTGCTCGATGATCTAATAAAGAGAATATGATGCAAACATTTCCCCCCGCAAGGGAATGAACCACCACCGTCCCACTCCTGGTTGCATTACAAAATATTTAAGTATGCCACACCCAGTCATAGTGGCTACATGAATGAAGTCGAAAAATTTGACCTTGCCCGCAGCGGAGTGACTGAGAAACAATACATCCTGGGCAGGCGTAATAAAGATTCGCAGCAAGGTGTACTCAGGGTGGGCAGGTATCTTGCCATTGACGGTTCGACCGGTTCAGATGTATATATGGATTGCCTGGGACCCCACGCCGTGTTGATATGCGGCAAACGTGGGTACGGCAAGTCATACACCATGGGCACGCTTGTTGAGGAACTGGCACAGCAGCAGCCCCCTGTATCAGATAACATTGCTTCAGTAATAATCGATAGCATGGGCATCTTCTGGACACTGGGTTATGCCAATACCAAGGAAGAGCACATCTTGTCTGACTGGAACCTTGAGCCAAAAGCACAGAATGTACAGTTGTTCGTTCCGGGAAATAATCTGGAGGCATACCGCACAGCAGGAATCAATGCTACCCCTCTGGCCATCCCTACCAGTGACCTGTCCGGCTCAGACTGGTGCTCATTGTTTGACGTGAGTCCGGTCCATCCCCTTGGTATACTGATTAGCAGGACCGTGCAGCAGTTGAAGGAGGATGGTGGTGTATTCTCTTTAGAGGTTATACTGGAGCGTATTCAAAACGATGTCCATGCACATAGTGATACCAAACAAGCTGCAATTAACTACCTTAACGCAGCCGCAGGCTGGGGAATATTTGAAAAGGAAGGTTCGGGAATCCATGATATCATAAGGCCGGGCAGGACTGCAGTAATTGACATCAGCAGTTTACCTGATACTGCAATTCGGTCAATGGTAGTGGGAATACTTGCCAGGCGCATCTACCAGGAGCGACTGCCAGCCCGCCGCCAGTATGAGATTAACAGCATCACAGGCGAACAAGTGATAACCATGCCAATGGTCTGGATGTTCATAGACGAAGCCCATCTGTTCATGCCAAGGGACGGGGGCAGCCTGGCAGGGGATGTGCTGGTCAACGAATGGCTCAGGCAGGGCAGGCAACCGGGCTTATCCCTTGTGCTGGCAACACAGCAGCCTTCTGCACTTGACCCGATAGTGCTGAGCCAGAGCGACATCATTGTATGCCACCGCCTCACGTCGCAGGAGGATATCAGTGCGCTTGAGAAAGTGCGGCCTACTTATATGAGGCAGGGAATTGCTGATTCCATTCGCAAGATGGGGAAAGGTAAAGGTGTGGCGTTTATTGTGGACGATACTTC
>DAOWEE010000105.1 GCA_030638625.1 Methanosarcinales archaeon | reverse complement strand
GTATGGATACAGCTTTGCGGAATATCTTCCAGCGTATCAGGCAGGTCGGCACTGGGCAGCAGTTCTTCCAGTTCCTCATAACAGGGCAGGAAACCCCCACACTGGATGGGGGTGCCGATATTCTTTTTCTTGTCAATGAGCAGTACGGATGAGCCAGAGCGGGCCGCATACATGGCTGCAGTTGAGCCTGCCGGTCCGGCACCGATAACGATTATGTCGTAGGATTCTTCGGGGGTCATTATTATTCGTCTCTTATCCTTGGTAATAAGATACAATAGACAAAATAGACTTAAACGTGACTATTTCATATGCAAAATATAAGTCGAATATATTAGACTTTTTTAGTGCTGGTAAGTCGGGTATACTTGAGTAAATAGAATGTTAATGGCTTTCGCTAAACCACTGCTTCCACAAACCTATCTTTGATTTCCACTGGACTCATCGGTATGTCATCTACCAGCTCATTCACCGGCCTGACCACCATATCAATCAATACCGGCCCAGGCGCCTCCTTCAACTGCTGGAATGCTTCCACCAGTTCATCCCCTGTATGCGCTTTGGCACTGTACTGCATCCCGTGACCCCTTGCCATCAGTTCCAGGTCAGTGCTTGCACATGCAGCAGTCTCCTGATTGCCAGTGGACCCGTATGCCCCGTTATTAACAGCCACCACGGTCAGGTTCGGAGGATTTTGCACCGCAATCTGGGTCAGTACATTCGGGTTCATGAGCAGACTGCCGTCCCCGTCTATCACCACTACATGCCTGTGCTGTGCCATTGCCAGGCCAAGCCCGATGGCAGACACCAGTCCCATGGACCCCAACATGTAGAAGTTCAGGGGTCGGTCACTGATATGGTACAGTTCCTTACTGGGCACACCGATATTTGAGACCACAATCTCATCATCCAACAGTGATGCCAGCGACTGAATGGCCTGATACCTTGATATAGTGGGTGTCCGCGTGCGGGTACTCACATCCAGCCGGCAGGTCTTGGGAACTATCGCCTTTGGCGGGGGCGGAGGAGCGCAGCAGGACATCTCCCACACTGATGGCTGAATCAAAGCCACATGAGGGCACTGGTTTTCAAATGCATCGGTTATGACTTGATCAAGCATTCCAACTTGGGACGGTGAATCAATGATGGTATATTTGATGTTGGCGGCCTCAAGCATACCCGGCAGCCCAAGTCCCAGCGGTAACTGTGCCGGGATGCCTTCTTTGTACACACCCCGCCAGCTTGCAATAATGGGTAGTGGTATACCGTAGGTGGCATTGAGCGAGAGCAGTGCATTGAACATATTGCCCAGGCCCGTGCTCTGGATAACCATCACGGGCCGGCCGCCGCCAAGGTAGTGACCTGCACAGATGCCCACTCCGTTCTCTTCCCTGGTCAACTGCACGGTCCTGAAATTAGTTTCAACAAGCGGCAGCAGTCTTTTCATCCTGTCGCAGGGCAGTGTTGCAACCAAGTCTATGCTGTTCGCTTTTAGTATTCCCACAACTTGCTCTTCTGGAGATATGCCGTCCATTACATTCACCCGATTGCCCAGGTTAGCGCACGATATGTTCAATATCCATATCAGGCGAATCCACCTTGAACTCAGGTTCTAAGTGGTACAGGGTGAAATCCATTTTCAGCCGTTCAACTCCTCCGCCTGTAATGTTTAGCAGTATGAATTCATCCTTTTTGACAGCACCGTCTTCCACGGCCTTTACCAGCCCTGCCACACCCACGGCGGCCGGGGCAACTATATCGATGCCTTCGGCCTGCTCGAACAGGCGCCTGGCATTTTGTGCTTCAGACGTGGAGATGCCGGACACATCCCCATTGGTCTCGCTAAGGGCATCAAAAGCACCGCCGGGCATTGAATATGGCGGATGCCGGTTGGATAGCACATCGGCATACATCCCATCAATGAGCTGTTTGGGATTGGGCATATCAACATGTTCCAAAATCTCTCTCCGGCCATGCTGCCAGGCATGTAGCATAGGTGCGAAGGGCAGGTTCTGTATCAGGTGCAGCCTGGGCAGTGTCTCACCGAACCGCCCGTCGTCACTAAGCCGCATTGACGCTTCCCATGCGGCAATGCCGCCAGTACCGCT
>DAOWEE010000079.1 GCA_030638625.1 Methanosarcinales archaeon | reverse complement strand
TGTCCAACACCTTTTGCGGCTCTGGAGTGGCTATGAGCATCCTGGCCTGGGATTCAGAGAACAGGGCATCATCAGCCTGCGGCAGAATGCCTGATATGTCCACCTCTGCACCCACCCGGCCTACCATCTCGCACAGGGAAACTGCCAGACCGCCATGGGATATGTCATGGGCCGATGTCACTAAACCTGAACGAATGACACTAATAAGACCATTGATGGTTCTTTCCAGTTTTTCAGGCACCGAAGGGGGAATTCCTTTATCCTTTTCCCCAAGCATGGAATAATACTCACTGCTGCCCAGTTCATCCTTTGTATCGCCTACCAGTATCACTGCCTCGCCCGACTGCTGGAACGTACTTCCGGGAATGGTTCCAAGGTCATCTACCCAACCCACCATGCCAATACTGGGTGTAGGTGCTATGGCAGTACCGAACTCGTCACTTTCATTGTAGAAGGATACATTGCCCCCTACCACAGGGATTCCCAGCGTCCTGGCCGCATCGCCAATACCAAGGGCTGCCTGCCTGAACTGCTCGAAAATCTCAGGGCGCTCAGGGTTGCCGAAGTTCAGGCAATCCACCAGTGCCAGCGGGCGGGCGCCAACAGTGGCAAGGTTCATGACATTCTCAATTACCGCACCTGCTCCTCCACTGTACGGTTCGGCCTCAACGTGGGCCGGGTTACAGCCGCATGATAGGGCAAGTCCCTTTTTGTCATCTATAATTCGAAGCACACCGGCATCCTGGCCCGGTTTTACCTGGGTGCGTACCTGCACCTCATGGTCATACTGGCGGTAGACCCATTCCTTGGATGCGATATTAGGTGTTGCGAGTAAACTGAGGATGGTACCTTTCAGGTCTTTGGGTATTGGTGGTTTGCGGGTATCCGGCTCAGTATGCAACGACATGGATTCGACGTCAGTAGAAGGCGCACCTTCGCAGAGGAACAGGATGGGGATGTCTGCCACCACTTCGCCTTTATACTCTACAAGGTACCGAGTCTCTTGTGTGAACTCGCCAATCAGGTTGGCTTTCAGGTCATACTTCTCTGCTATTGCCAGCACAGCATCCACATTCCCTGGTTCCACTTCCAGTACCATGCGTTCCTGTGACTCTGAAATCAATATCTCAAAAGGTGTGAGGGTATCGTCCCTGAGATGCACGTTATCACCGATGATGTGGATACCCAGTTTACCTTTGGCTGCCATCTCACTGCTGGCGCCTGCCAGTCCAGCTGCGCCCAGGTCACGGCATGCCACTACCAGTCCCTGTTCCACTGCTTCAAGAGTGGCCTCCATGACCAGTTTCTCTGTGAACGGGTCGCCTATCTGTACACTGTGCCGCTCTTCAGATTCAGATTCCTCGCTCAGGTCCTTGGACGCGAACGATGCCCCGCCCATACCGTCCCTGCCAGTTGAGGAACCCATAAGTATCACTTTATTTCCGGCTTTCTGGGCCGTAGCAGTCACTACATTATCTTCACGGGCCAGTCCCACACACACCACATTGACCAGGGGGTTGCCGCTGAAACTCTCATGGAAATAGGCCTCTCCCCTGACCACTGGCACGCCGATACAGTTCCCGTATCCTGCAATGCCCATTATTACGTGTTCGAACAGGTACCTGTTCTTCTCATTATCAAGCGGCCCGAAATACAGGGGGTCCATAAGGGCTATGGGCCGGGCGCCCATTGAAATAATATCCCTCACAATACCGCCCACGCCAGTAGCTGCGCCGTTGTATGGGTCCACATATGAAGGATGGTTGTGGCTCTCCATACCTATGGCCAGCACCCAGCCGTCCTCAAGGCGCACGATAGCTGCATCGTCCCCGGGACCGATGATGACCCGCTCACCTGTGGTTGGGAAAGTCTTGAGGATAGATGCACTTGAGCGGTATGAACAATGTTCGCTCCACAGGTTTAAAAAACATCCCTGTTCAACTTCTGTGGGTTCTCTTCCAAGCGTTTCTGTTATTACTTTTAGATCATTTTCCGGCAGCATATCAGGATTTCCTTTTGGTTTAAATTATCCTTTTTTTCTTGTGAACCAGTTTCATCACATCGTGCTGGGTGACCACACCCACCACTTTACCTTGTTCCACCACCAGCACAGCATGACTCTGATCAAGCAAATGAGAGATGGTGGTGACCACGGTATCTTTTGAGACCGTGGGAAATGAGCCAGACATAATCTCCTTTACCTGCATATTGGACACTTTTTCAGTATTCTTCTCAGTCATGGAATGAACCACCCGGTCAGAAGAAATACTGCCCACAGGTACCCCGTTCTCAATAACAGGCACCTGGGAAAAACCTTCATTCTCCATGATGTCAACAGCCTCTTCCACCGAAGAGTCTGGATGGGTATGTACTACTGGTGTATGCATGAGGTCAACAGCCAGCACTCTCTCTTTTTCCTTGGTTTCAAAGGCAGCAAATATCTTGTTCAAAGTGGACAGCCTGGGGTCTACATCACTGGCTTCGATACGGGCTATAAGTGGCTGGCTCACACCAGCAAGTCTGGCCAGTTCATTCTGGGTGAGGTTGAGGTTTATCCTCTGTTTCTTAATATCTTCAGGTGTAGGGAGGACCATGGTTGATTTACTCTTTTTTTTCGTTTTACTCTAACTTGATTACTCAGAGTAATACCATCCTTTTGATATTAAATTTTTCTAAGTTTAATGGATGCAGTGATATTTCGCTTCAGCAACCATCCTCATCATGAGAAATCTTTACAACCTCATACTTCTCCCCGTCATAGAGTATAATGGTCTTCTCAAAACCAATCAGTATCATCTGGATGCTGTTCCCTTCAGATTCCAGTTCAGCCACCCTGTCATAGGTCTTCCGGGTCAGTCCCATTTCCGACGATTCGTCGCCAGATGCCACTCCCTGGTCATGAGCCTCAAAAAAAGCCTCCCTTGAAAAACCGACTATATTTTCAACATAATTGAACATGGTACCACAAAACGGTTTTACTTATCCTGACCCTCGTTCGCTTTGAACTCCTGGTAGGCCTCGTACATCAACCTGTCAAGTTTATCCACCCGTTCAGGTTTCGATGATTCAATATTACCATCAGTATCAACCACGGTTACAGTAATACCGAACCTCTCAGCTGCCGCACTATCGGCTTCAGACAACAATCCGGCTGCAACTGCCTTATCTTCTTCGGTAAAGTAGTCCAGGTTCAAACCCATCACCTGCTTCATCCCTACAGCTTCCTGCAACTTGGGTGTGAAAGAATGAATCACTTCAACATGCCCATCAAGACATCCCTTATAGGTCTGGTACATAGAACGGTTCTGCCTGTACCCCACATATACCTCCAGTAACGTGACGCCTATCATGGAATTTTCGTGTTTTCCCACCACAAGGTCACTGATAATCTTCTGTGTGCCATCCTTTAAATGCTGCACCAGGAATCCGGATTCTTTGCCTTCTTCGTTGGATATTTCCACAATCTTAAGCAGACATTGTCCCATGGTCATATCCTTGGTGGATATTAAACGGTCAAAGTCCTCAACCGTCCTTGAAAACTGTCCGTCATCGTACTTACCAACACCTTCACGGCCAATGATATCCATAACCTTTGCACCCTGGATACCCAACAGGTTGGATTTAATGCCGTATTGTTTCTCCTTTTGCAAAAGTTCTTCAAGCCGGTGGGAAGCGTCTAAATGCCGCTCCAGCCTCCGTCTCACAAGGGTGTCCTCATCAGCCATGACCTCAATATGCCTGGGTACCACACCAATTGGGGCCACCAACTGCTCCATATCAATGTATAACTTTTCTTCACCCAGTTCCATCAGGTCAAATACCGATTCAATAATGTAATTGAGTTTATCCAGCATTGTCACATCAACATATACCGGCTCGTCCCCGTCAAAGATGGGAAGTTTGCGGCGTTCTACAACTTCCTTTTCCATTCTATCAAGCAAATCGCGCCTAATCATTATGACCGGCTGCGCTGCCCGTGCCCGACCTTCATAGATAGCGCCCACGTTCTCATCTGCCATCATGATGCTCAGGCTGGTCTTTCCACCGCCCTGGGGGCCTGTGAGATACAGGAAAGGATGCTCTGACAGTTCCTTTTTCAATATCTCAATTGATTCTTCCTTTGTATGTTTTGATGTGTTGAGTACGTCGTCCACGGGAAAGGCCTCCAAGAATTATTTATCACAGTGGAATATTCCTGTTCTTAACAGTTACGCATGTGTATATAAAAAGAAAAGCTGTGCCAATTGACACAGCAGTATTTTGGATATTTAGAAATCCATATCCATATCAGGCATACCACCAGGTGGCATTCCGCCTGGAGGCATACCTGCAGATCTTGTGGATGCAATTACATCATCTATCCTCAAAATCATGGTCGCGGCTTCTGTTGCAGAGTTCAGTGCCTGGGTCTTGACCCTCAGAGGTTCGACCACACCTTCACTCCACATATCCACAACGTTACCACTAATTACGTTCAGGCCCGCTGTCTTTACACCCTGCTCATGCTGGCTGCGCAGTTCCACCAGTTTATCGATGGGGTCAAGCCCGGCATTCTCTGCCAGTGTGCGGGGTACAATCTCAAGCGCTTCGGCAAAGGCACTGACTGCCAGCTGTTCCCTTCCCTTTAGGGTAGCTGCATATTCCTTAAGGCGCAGAGCCAGTTCCACTTCAGGAGAGCCTCCGCCTGCCAACAGTTCCCCGTCCTCAATGACCACGCCAACTACACGTGTAGCATCCTCAAAAGCGGTCTCAACACTTTTCACCACATGCTCGGTGCCACCGCGCAGTATCACAGATACTGCTTTTGGATTATCACACTTAGTGATGAATGTGGTTGCTTCTTTGCCCACTTTACGCTCTTCTACCAGACCGGCAAAACCCAGGTCTGATTCTGATATTTCCTTGATGTTATTGACAATGGTACTGCCGGTAGCCCGTGCCATCTTTTCAATATCGCTCTTTAAAAACCGGCGTATGGCAAATATCCCGGCTTTGGCCAGGAAGTGCTGTGCCATATCATCTATACCTTTCTGGCAGAACAGCACGTTTGCGCCACTGGCAACTATGAGTTCCACTTTGTCCCTGAGCATTTTCTCTTCCTGGTCAAGGAACAACTGCAACTGGTCAGGAGATGTGATGTTTATCTCGGCATCCATTTCTGTCTTGGAGAGTTCAATCGGACTGTTGAGCAACAGTATTTTGGCATTCTCCACTTTCTTGGGCATGTTCTCGTGTACCCTGCCTTTATCAACTACCATACCTTCAATAAGTTCAGAATCCTCCACACTGGCACCGAC
>DAOWEE010000211.1 GCA_030638625.1 Methanosarcinales archaeon | reverse complement strand
TTTTATCAAGATTTTCAATCTGCTCAATAAAAAATTCTGTGGCAACAACTTCAAATTTCATTGTAAGGCTTTGATGATATCATTCTGATCTTTTATTTTGCCTTTTTCAATGGAAACAGACAATAACCTTTCAATCAAATCAATCTCTTTAGCAGAGAAAGTTTCATCATATTTGTTATCCCTGAATATCTTATCCCTTATTGCTTCAAGAATAAATTCCTGAATATTCCGATAACCAAAGTTCTCGGTGTACTGCTCTGCAGCCGATTGTAATTTTGGAGGCAATCGAATGTTTATCTGTGTACTTGCAAGAGTCATTGATACCAATATGTATTTATTGGTATTTAATACTATGACCCCCTACTCTCATGTCACCACCACTCCGCCCAGGTACCCGTCTTGATATGCTCCGCCCGCCCTCGTGATGTGGGAGGCTGGCAGGCGCTTTTCGATTATTCCTGCGGGCTTTGGGTGCGAAGTGGGGATTGATGCTTGGGTGGAGTTATATTCAGTTGTTGGCGGTGGAGTGCCGCCATGGCTGTTAAAATATATAAATTATGAAATGTGTCGCATCGAATCTGTGTAAATCCGTGAAATCTGTGTCTAAAAAATAATTAAAACCAGCCCCATTCCTTCTTCAGTTCTCCTGCCCCCCTCTCACACTTAATTCAGTCCAGATGTCCATCTGGCTTATCTCCACCGCATATATCACAAGACATATCTACCTACAACCACACAAATAATCCCAATGCCCGACCTAACCATCCCCGAAGCCCAGAAACTCGTAGACACCTGGATAAACCAGTTTGAAGTAGGATACTGGCCCCCTCTGTCCATGCTCGCAGCCCTGGTGGAAGAAGTCGGCGAGCTGGCAAAGGAGATAAACTCGCAGGAAGGCCACAAACCAAAGAAAGTGGATGATGGCGACATAGATATTACAATGGAAATGGGGGATATACTGTTTGCGCTCATCTGTCTTGCCAACAATTACGGTATTGGCCTGGACGATGCCTTAAAACAGGTAATGGCCAAGTATGATGTAAGAGACAGCAACCGGTGGGAACGAATAGACAAAATCTGAACTCTGCTAAAACGCCAACATTAAAATAGTCACCCGATAAATATTTAACATAATGGACTACACTCTCGCAATTTTCCCCATTGTAGGCGGCATCATCGGGTACACCACCAATTACATAGCCGTCAAAATGCTGTTCAGGCCCCAAAAACCCATAGGAATCGGCCCATTAAAAGTCCAGGGGGTGCTACCCAAACGCCGCAACGACATCTCAGCCAGCATCGCATCCACAGTGGAAGAAGAACTTATCTCCATTAAAGACCTCACCGTGATATTAAAAAATCTCGACCTCGGGCCAGAGATTGACGGAATGGTCGATGATTTCTTCAGTTCTTCAGAATATGACGGTAAAAGCGAGATACTCTCTAAGATAAACGTCACCATCAATGCCTACATGCGCTCGAAAGTGAAAAAGTCACTGAACAAGAACAAGGAAGGACTCATCACTGAGTTTATCCACAGGATAGAAGGTGAAGTGGACTTCAAGAACATAATCGAGAAAAAAATAGATGGCTATGACCTGAACCAGCTGGAAAACATAGTCATGAGGGTATCATCAAATGAACTGCGCTACATCACTATCATTGGCGGTGTACTCGGCTTTATGGTTGGGCTGGCCCAGATGTTCTTATTTATTACAATGTAAAAGGGGTAGACAAAACCCCCCTTACATAAAGACTATCAGGCCTTATTCGCCCTCATCCTCAGTACGCTCTTTTGTAGTCTCGATTGAATACTTTTTAAGCACCATGATCTCTTCGATAGTGGGTTCTTCTTTTTTATTTATAGCCCTTAACCGCTCCTCATCTATGCCACTGCCTTTGCTTATTTCTTCATACGTGAACCTGAAATTATGCATTAATTCTTTCAGGTACCGTTTGAACTTAATTCGTGATCTGGATAATGCCATTTTTGTCCTCCTGATATGCTGTGAATAGTCAACTCACTATGTACGGTTCACGTAAATAATTAATCTATCGATGCAATATACATCATTCGATTAAGACTCAAGACAATGAGCCCCAACAAACCCTATGCGGCTGTGCCCTACATCACCAAACTCCAGCAATGCCTCCCCCTCACCCAGCGCAAAAACAGTATCCCCCAGCATAGCCATACTGGCCATCCCGCCCTGTGCCTCCACAGCTTCAACCGCATCAAGGGCACGGCTGCTGATAAGCCCGGTCTCAACAGCAAACTTTCTGGACAATGACATGAAATATTCAAGCTCCGGGCGTTTTTTCAGTGCTTCTAATGCCCTTCCCCCCATCTCATTAACACACTGCATAGTATCTTCCTCAGCCAGGATTGATGCCGTGGAAATCTCGCCAAGGCACACCCAGGATACTTCGTCAGGCGGAACAGGTATATGCTGCATAACCCCTACGCCGGGCGCACCGGGTGCTGTCCGCATCACCATCCCCCCGGCACACTGTCCGGCCACATCCCCCATACCAGTCCTGTTCACCACTTCAGCACAATGAGCCACAGCCGCTATCTCCCGTTTGCTTATATCACCATCATACATTTGTGCGCCGGCGAAGCCGGCAGCCAATGCCGCTGCCCCACTCACCCCAAACCCGAAACCCGGCCTGACATCCGAGGTCAGATTAAGGGTAAATGGTGGCCTGTCAGCCCCAAGCAGTTCAGTTAGTACATGCTCGACCGTAGGAAAATCCGTGTGCTCGCCGTTCAGTGTAATGGCAAATACAGATGAGTTGGTATCAATTTCAGCCCTGACGCCAACTTCAAGGCACAACCCGCATCCGATAGAACCTGACCTTAACGGTTCTGAATCGGGCATTACTGCAAAAAAACCTGTGATATGAGCAGGAGCAAAGGCACTCCCCGTCATCCCGAGACCTCAAGGTACCTATCCAGTATGGAACCGGCAATGACCTGTTTATTCCCGGCCACAGGGCCCGTTACAATACCACTGGACTCCAGCAGGTAAACCGTATTATCCTCAGTACCCATACCGCTTACGCCCACGTCATTGGCAACCACCATCGCAAGACTGTACCTATCCATCAATTTCCTGGCGCTTTTGAGTAGTTCATACTTACCCACATTTGCCTCGGCCTTGAATCCTATTATGTCCAGGTCAGGATACTGCTCCCACACGGTTTGCAGCAATTTACCGGTAGGACGGAGTGTCAAAGTAATCTCATCCTGGCCCGATTTTATCTTCGAATCCCGGGGCTCTATAGTATAATCTGACAGGGCTGCCGAACTAATGAGCAGGTCATACACACTTCCTATTTCTTCCAGTACGCAGCGACTCATATCCTCAGCAGATTCAGCCACGACCACTTTTATGCCAGTGCCGGGCAGTTCCGATGGTATGGATTGTACCAGGGTCACGTCTGCTCCCCTGCGGTATGCTTCCAGTGCCAGTGCAACGCCCGTGCGACCGGATGAACGGTTGGTCAAAATCCTGATAGGGTCTATGCGCTCCCTAGTCCCGCCGCTGGTTATGATCACTTTCCTGCCTTCCATGCTGCCACCGCCCAACAGGCGCTCAACCTCCAGCACAATATCTTCATTGGAAACTATCTTGGCAGTCTTTTCAGCCAAAACCGGGTCCAATATATGCACCCCCATCTGCTTTAGTTTCCCAAGATTCTCCATCACACCCGGATGGTTATACATGGAACCATGCATTGCCGGCACGACCATTACCGGCACACTGCATCCCAGTGCCGTAGTGGCAAAGGTGGTGGGCGGCGTGTCATCAATACCAAACGCCATCTTACCAATAGTATTAGCAGTACAGGGGGCCACCAGCAGCAGGTCGGCTGCGCCGTCCTCGCCGCAGTATTCCACATGCTCTACCGCCCCCGTGATACGGGTTATGACTGGCTGGCCCGTAGCATAATGCAGGGCGTCCGTATGGATAATGCCCTGGGCGGCCTCGCTCATAACTGCCCTGACACTGGCCCCGCAGCGTATTAATTCCCGTGCCAGTTCAACGGTACGAACCGCAGCGATGCTGCCAGTCACTGCCAGCACGATGGTTCTGTCCTTCAACGAATCAGATGAGGTCCCGGTCAACAATTTGGTCGGATGATTATTCATAATTGCACTCTGTTTGTCTGGTAGATTATTCAATGTTTGGATTATTTACTGCTCCCCATTCTCAGATATGTCGTTCTTCTCCATTTCTTTGCATATCAGGAAGCCTCTTGCCCGCTCAGTATATTTGTATTCATTCACCTTATTCCAGAATTTCAGGGAATGGTCAGGGTGCTCCAGATGTGTTATCTCATGCATAATAACGTAATCCAGCAC
>DAOWEE010000186.1 GCA_030638625.1 Methanosarcinales archaeon | reverse complement strand
ATGCTTATTCTGGCACTGGTGATCGCCATCCAGTCTACGGCATCTAAAGAAGCGTTTGTCCACGGGATTGTGATAAATGTGGACGGTACAGATTATTATCTTGCCGGAGCTCCCGATGGACCCGGAGGTGCATATGATGTTCCAGGCCATTTCTGGCACATGGCCGGACCTGATAAACTGGTGGGAGAACATTATAACTATGGTCCCTTTGGGGCACCCCAATTTTGGTCATCTGATGCCGAGAATGCAACGTTGCTTTACAAAGTGAGTGGAATCATTGATACATGGTCACCAGAGAAGGCAGGAATGTATGCGAAACGCGGATATATCCACTACCATGAACTGGTAAGAGTGGATAATACATCAATTAATCACCCTGATAAAGTGGTCTGGCTCAAACATACAGCAGTGGACAAATTCACATTTGATCCACCAATGGCGCCTTATCCGCATAATGTAACACAAGGTGTGGATTACATTTTCATACCAAATTACTTTATGCCGTACATGCCATAATGAAAATACATGGGTTGGTAAAGGTTACCAATCCTATTTTTTTTATCTAGCGGATTACCTGGATTTTCGGGGTAAGTGAAATGCCAGAGGAACAATTCGTCTGTACAGTATGCGGTTACAACATGGTGGGATACCTGCCTGAACACTGTCCTTTTTGCGGTGCTTCCAAAGAGAAGTTCATAACATCTGAGGAATGCTCTACCCGGTACAGTGTAGTGGAAACACCAGTCACAAATCATGTGTCCAGATTGAACTCAATACCCAGATTGGGTCTGGAACATGCGGCCTACCGTATACGCACTAACGATAAATCCTACATGATAGACAGTCCATCATGTTTTGATACCGATCTGGCAGGAATGGATGCTATCTTGTTCACTCACTTCCATTTCCTGGGAGCTTCCAACCAGTACAGGGAACATTTTTCAGCCAATGTCTGTATCCATGAGGCAGATTCCAGATTCGGCCTGTGCAGGGGGTTTACCTTTGATCGTACCTTCGAGACCGGGTTTGAAATGGACGGGATCGAGGCATATCACATCGATGGACATACCCCTGGGTTTACGTGTTATTTCTTTGAGGATGTGTTCCTCATATGCGATTATGTGTTCAAGAGTATGAGGTTAAATCCGTATGGCCCCCCAGACACAACAATAGCAGGCGGTAAACGCATCAGGGAACTACTTAGGGGACGCAACTTGAGCAAGGTGTGTGCAGTAGACTATGTAATGGATTTTGATGAATGGATCCAAGGCTTTGACCATCTGCTGGATACCCTCACTGTGTAAGTACTTCCTGCTGCCCTATCACGTTATACAATGCCACCACAAAGGCGAACTGCAACAGTATCAGCAGGTACAGCACTCCAAGCGCCACATGGCCGTTGGTCAGTACCAGTGAGAACATGATACCAAAGAAATATGGCAGCACATACCCCAACCTGGTATATCGCTTCAGCCTGATACATACTCGCGCTTCAAGCCTGAACAGCCACTTCACAAGGTCTCTCATGCGTTTTTTCTTGCCGAACCTGAAGATAAGGTACACCGGTATGGTGATAAAGAAGAAATAGATGAAAAGAATGACACCGTATATCAGGATTATCAGCATGAAAAAGGATATTGGTATCATGATGCCAATGAGGCCGGGTATCTCTTTCAGTTTCACGCCTCTGTGGTCCAGGAACAGTATCATGTTCTTGCCCAGGCCGGTCTTTTTAAAGAACTGCCTGAGTATGAGGCCCAGCAATGCAAAGATGGGAACGATGATGATAACTGCACCAATCACGGCACCTATGGGGTCTTCCTGATTGCGTATGCCTATGGCGAAGGGATAGGTGACAAGCTGGAGCAATAGCAGGGCTATGGGGATATTGATATTTTCCAGTTTTTCAAGGTAGCCCATGCCTGCCTCCTGCCTTACGCCAGTGTACAGGCCGTCTTTTTGTGCCTGAATACCAGGAACACGCCCTCGTCCTCTGAGTTGGTCCTGTGCCGCACTCCAGCAGGCACATGTATGCCCGTGCCGGGTTTTAGTTCAAAGGTGGAGTTATCTGATTCTATGACTACATCGCCTTTTTGGTGAAGGAAGAACTCGTCATAGTCGTGGATGTACCATTTGCCTTCGCCCTTGCACAGCACGGCGCGCAGTAGCGAGTCGTCCACGAATACTATATCGTGAGGACGGCGGGGGGACTCTAATTCTTCGGTTTCTTTTTTAAAATCAATGAGCTGTATATCCATACGAATTGCTCCATTTGGAATATACTCTATCCTTCTCAATTATAATAGTATCCCGTGAGAAAAAAAATCACTTTTTCAAAAAGAATTCCCTGACAAGATACAATATTGCTGCTACTACTACCAGATTGAAGACCGAGCGGATAAGTTCGGTGTAGCGGTATTCAAAGAGTATAGATATGGCGTTTTGCATGCTGAAATAGAACCCGAAGGAAGATGCCAGCAGCAGTAACAACAGGATAATCATAGAGCCTGTCTTGAATAGAGCTATTCCGGCTACCCTGTCTGAAGTTTCCTTAGAGTCTTTTTCATCCATTGTTATCACCATTGTTTATTATACCTGATTAGCATCTGTTTATTTTCGTTTCCTGAGCAGCAGTGCCACTGCCAGCAGTCCGGCTATGCCTAAGAATACACCGAATCCAGGTGTTGGAGCGCCGTAATCCCCGGTCCTGTACACGTCGTCATATTCAGGGGCGGGTTCAGGCATATCCCATTCTGTAGTAATGGTCTCGGTGGTACTGACGGACCTGGTCTTCTTTACCACATCTTCATCGCCCTGACTGTCCGGCGCCATAAAGAATGATATGCCATATTCGGTAATGATGCGGTCATTCTCGAATATCATTATCTCTACACGGTAGTCCTTGTCCTTTGCCACTTCAAGTTCGATGTCCTTGACAAGGGTGGTATCTGCTTTGACCACGCCCACATTAATATTGCCGCTCTTGCCTATGAGGTTGGTCTTTTCATCCCGCAGTTTCACCAGCGCTGTCAGTGGTGCTGAATCCGAGCGGCCGTAGTTGTCCAGGAAGGTGGTCACTTTAAGGGTGGTGGTGCTCTCGCCCCTGGCTGTCATGGCTACGTCCACGTCGCGGATTTGGATGTATGAATGTTTGGGACTGGAAAGCAGGGATTCAAGGCCCGATATGGTGGCCTGGCCCGAGGTTACCTGCCCGCCGTCCTCGTACATGGTTACTTCGATGCGGTAATTACCTGTGGTGGGTACCTGCAATTCAACTGTTCCGTTCTGGGTCCTGTCCTTGCCGATGCGGCCCATGGATATTTTTTCATCTGCCATGAGCAGGCTGGTGTCAAGGTTGTAGGCTTTGGCCTGAATGTCTACTTCGCCCGAGGTCTTGCCGCTGTTGGTCACGTAAGAGATGATGTTCAGCTGCACGATGTCGTCATCGATGATGTCTGCGGATATGTCCACTTTGTTGATGCGCAGGTTGGTGGTGTCATACTCCCTGAGACATCCTCCTGCAAGGATTGATGAGAGGATGAGGGTGATTACCAGCATGGTCTTCACGGTGGGCGATAGGTTCATGGTAGTATTTGGGGTGGTATTGGTAGATATACTTTACTGTTTTTTTGCGAGGGTTTAATATAAAATTGTGGGGGATAAAATTGGATGGGATTTAGGGGGGATGTGGGTGAGGGGTGGAGTTGGATTTCAGGAGTGGTTTAGAAGAATTTAAATCAAAGGACCTTTTTTGTTAATTTTATGTGATGAATGCAAAGAATATGATTGCTAGACAAGATGGAAAATCGAGTGGATGAGGCTTAATACAGGCTTACGGTACTTAAGTCCGATGTATAGTGACTGCGAAATGGCCAATTATGTGCATCATGAGATTAACTTACCAAAATAACTATTGTGGCACTAAAGAAGTGCACGGATAAAACTAATAAGCGAGGCATATGGGGAAATGAATCTTGTTGAGCATGGCGAATGACAAACGAACCGGTTAATCTCTGAAAATTTGAAAACCTGTGTCCGCATAGTTGAGTAAGTGGGCGTTCTATGAAAAAGTAAACGCTATAAATCAAGAGCAAGAATCAATGGGCAAATTTACATCTATTTTAAATACTGGTATGTTTTTATCATTATTGTGATAAGTGAAGAACCAGATTTTGTAAAAAAAAATATATTTATTGGAAAAACATTAAGGTTATTTCTTAGTTATTCCCATAAAGATAAAAGAATTGCCGGTGCAATAAAAGAAGCGT
>DAOWEE010000275.1 GCA_030638625.1 Methanosarcinales archaeon | reverse complement strand
TTATCTCAATTACATGTGCGGCAGTCCTGGCATCTGATGTGTCGGGTCCCCGCGTTGCGATAGGTACTATCACATTCATGTTGCGCACCTTTCCTTCATTGAGCAGCACACCTGAAACTCCTGATATCATGCTGTGCATTAATGGATTTACTTCCATTTTTGTTAACTCGTCCCTGGCTGCATCTGTGCTTCCGATACCAAATATTTCAAAACCATCATTTTCGAGAATATTGGTTTCAGGAGATATTATGCGACTGCACTCTGCATCTTCAGCAAAAGACAGTACTGCCCTTGCAATGTCCCTGGCCATTTCGGGAAGTGGTGTGAACTCTGACATAAACACTACCACCTTTGCCTCCTCACTGGCATATATCCTGGCAGGAAATTTGGGTTTTGAATCATATACCATAGCAACTGGTGGGAAATCATCTGAATCAAGACCGCATATCTGGTCCAGGTCCATAGTATTTATTAGATAACTTGCCACGATGGAGTTCATCAGCCCGCCTGAAGGGAAACCGTTGATGAGTGTGGCACCTTTCAGGTCCATTTCCTTGTACTTGTGCATGGTTATTTTCATTTTGTCACCTTTGTATGATATGTGTTACAGGCCATTTAGCTTTTGGGTTATCGGTATCTATGACCATTTCCATCAGCCTGCCGCGGGTGAAATGAGTAACACCTCACATGTGGGCTTGAGTAATGGCAAAATAATAAATCTACAGGTCATTACTGTTCAAAATATCATCTGCATCTGAAATTATTACTCTATCTTTGCCTTCGATTTCATCTATCAAGTTTCTCACTTCCCCGGTCGTAAGAATGTCTGTAGCTATCAAAGATTTGAGAATCATGCTCAGGTCGATGAATTTAATATCATAGTGGTCACATACTTTCTTTGCAGCTTTATCATTTGTAACCAAAACGCTGTCACGGTGTTTGCAAATTGATATGCATTCCAATTCGCCAGCACCCAACATTCTTCTCTCAGCACTTAATTTTTCTAAAAAATCTACTTCTTCTTGTTCAAGTGATGAGACTTTGAAAATTTGTGAGTCTAATATGTAGTCTACGAACTCATATCCGCAATCCTTTGCTTTGAAAAGTTCATTATTGACTGACGTGGGAATTATAAAATTGGCAGAAGGAAATAACTTTTCCAGAAGGTCAAGGCGTTTAATCTTCCCAAAAGTGCTGAGTACATCAGTATCAAAGAGCAGCGATATCATTTTCTCAACTTATTAATCAGTTCAACGCCTTCGTCAAGCTCTTTTTTACTTCTTGAGCTCACTTTTGCGTGAATGCCCCTGTTTGTAAGGATGTCTTTAAATTCAATAGTTGATACGCCTACCATTTCAGCAGCTTTGCCTATTGAGATTTCGCCCTCTTTGTAAAGTTCTATTACTGCTGAGGTTCTCAGTTCAGGTCTGACATTAAGTAAAGTCCTGAAAGCGTCTTTTATTGCTTCATTGAGATTGGCATAATGTCCATCCCTGACCAATGCCTTCATTTCCATTTCAATCGTTGCAGGCAGCGCAATCATTTCCGGCATTTATATCACAAGTTAATATTTGGTCTTCTGTATTATATATCATTGCATGTGCGGGCTTATGGCAAAGTTGGGGGATTGTTTAATTCTGTGATGGTTTGATGAAACACAGAGTACACAGAGATGAATATTATTTATTCATTAATTCGTTTGACCGGCACCCCTTTTCTCTCCCATCCCCCGTTCCACAGCATCCCGGATAATATACCCTGCCTCATGCAATATAGTATCCCCAAGCTCAGTATCCCTGTACATACTGCAAATGCAAGGATAAGCATGATGGCCCCCCGACTCCGTCTTCTTATAACCCGCAACATCAGGCTATTTCAGCTTCTTTGTCACCTTTTTTGAGTTACTAACATCAACATATTCTATTCAACCACTTAAATGTATCAAAATGATGGTCGAATGTCACAATAAATTGAATCCCATATTTCTTAGAAAAGGCTGCTGAGGTGCAGTCAGTGAAACTGTAATGGTACTTCTTGAACAGGTCCCATGTTTCCCTGAAAAGTGCTTCATTTACCTGGAATAATTCTATTTCTGAATCCAGTATGTAGTCACCTAATCTTTCAATCTCTGGGGTATTATTGACCCGGTGCATGCAGGTGGTTATAGTCTCATCGAAAATATGGTCTGTAACCACTGCCGGGCCGTATTTGC